>JAGAAT010000157.1 GCA_017615095.1 bacterium | reverse complement strand
TACGGCGGCGGCGGCGGCGGTCTCACAGGCAGCGCCAGCGGCAGAGCCCTGTCGCTCGGCGGAGCAGGCGGTGCAGGCAAAGGTTTGAGCGGCAAGCTCGGCGGCGCAGGCGGGAACGGCGGCGGCGGCGGCGGATACCACTACGTTGACACTAGCGTCGAGCACGACTGCAACTCTTCACTTTGCCTCTTTGGATGCGAATATGACGACATGCACACCTACGACGGCGGCGGCGGCGGCGGTCTCAAGGGTGGAGCCGGCGGCGCAGGACGCCACACACTGCCGTCAGACTGCGACTCCTACCTCTCGAGCAGCAGCATGAATGTCGCCAGAAGCGGAAGCGCAGGGACATCCTACCGCAGGACAGACAACACCATCCAGGGCGTCGTCTACGTCGACGGACCCTACGGTTCAGCGACTCAGACCGGCAACGGGATGGTTAAGATCGAACGTGTCTGCGCAAGATACAAAGAGGGTACACCCTACTGCAACAGAACGACCTGCACCCTTGACTACTACCTGAGTTACAACAACGAATGCCAGCTCGAAGAGCAGTATCTGAGACCTATGGGCTGCGGTAACAACGTACTTGAAGGCGACGAAGTATGCGAGCACTCATCATATTCAACGCAGTCATGCAACGCCGAAAATTCGGGCAGCGAAGTCTACTCGTATACAGCCTATGCCCGCTGCAACAAAGACTGCTCGGGCTACGACTACTCGGAATGTATCCACACATGCGGCAACCGACTTCTCGACAGGTTCTCGGACAGCTCGCTCGAAAGCTGCGATATCAACGTCACAATGCCGAGTTACATTTCCAACTCGTTCGATACGACTGACCAAAAGGCGGCTTCCCCGCTCCGTGCAGACAACAGATGGAATATCTACACCGCAGTCTACTGGAGCGACGACATCGCGGCAGGCAGGATCCGCGCCGTCAGATATACGACCAACGGCTCGAGCGAAAGACCGCGTGAAATGCGCATCTACTTCAAAACCGGCGATGATTTCACGCTTGAAGGTCAGACCTGGCAGTCGATCAGAGACAGCTCGACACTCGTCTACCAGCAGGAACTGGACTCCATCCGAAACGGCAGGAACGAGTTCGTACTCAACGCTCCCTACACGATGCCAAAAGGCAAAAAACTCCTTGTTTCGGTAGTTCAGATCTACGACACGTCACTCGATCTGCCGGCAGAAACGCACTCCGGGACGGACGACTACGATTTCAGCTACTACCCCTATTTCCTGAGATCCGGCAGCACGACCGAGCCGCTCTCAAGCACCCTCACGAAGGCTACCAGCTACTACAAGCCGCTGCTTGAGACACTCTACGACTTTGCAACCAACGAAGAGCTGATCACCTGCGAAGACAACGGCTTCTCAGGCGGCGAAATGAGATGTGTAGGCTGCCAGCTCAGCACCGCGTACTGCACGCAATAGAGATCTTCTCTGATGAAAATCTCGATAATCACTGTCGCAAAGAACAGCGAAAACACTATAAAAGAGACCTTTGAATCAGTTCTAAGACAAGGTTATCCCGACCTCGACTATATCGTAATAGACGGAGCTTCTACAGACAAAACATTAGAAATCACAGAGAGTTACAGAGACAAATTCAACGGGGCCATGCGTGTCGTCAGCGAACCTGACAACGGGATCTACGACGCCATGAACAAGGGTATCGCACTTGCCCGGGGAGAGGTCATCGGGATCCTTAACAGCGACGATTTCTTCACATCAGACGATGCTCTGAAGACCATTGCAGCGGAGATCGGAACATTCGACGCACTCTACGGAGACATCCACTTCGTAAGCCGCGATGATCTGACGCACTCCAAGCGCTACTACTCCTCAAAAATCTTCAGACCCTGGCTTTTGCGTTTCGGTTTTGCCCCGGCTCACCCTGCTTTTTTCCTAAAAAAAAGCTGCTACGAAAAATTCGGCTGTTACGCGGCTGATCTCAGGCTGTCAGCGGATTTTGACATGTTTGCGAGGCTCTTCGGCAAACACAGGATCAACGCAAAATATGTTGAAAAGGACTTTGTCACAATGCGGCTCGGAGGTGCAAGCACCCAAAGCCTTGCAGCGCACCTCGAATGCACCGGAGAAATAGTCAAATCACTAAAAAAACTAGGCATTTATTCGAACAGTTTCCTCTGTTCGTTCCGTTTTCCTATCAAATTCTTTCAGTTATTTCACAGGTGAGATCTCACCGCTGTCGGAGGCGGTGTACTTAGCTCCGCAGGCTGGGCAGACCAGATTTTTGTTGAGTTTCACGCCGCACTTGCAGACATGTGCATAAAATTTTGCAGGGTTCCCGATCACCATCGTGTAGGCAGGGACACTCTTCGTGACAACGCTCCCCGCACCGACGAAGGCGTATTCGTTGATGTCGTTCCCGCAGACGATCGTTGCATTGGCGCCTATCGTCGCCCCCTTTTTTATAACGGTCTTTTTAAATTCCGACTTGCGCTCGATGAAGCTTCTCGGGTTCGCGACATTCGTGAAGACGCAGTTCGGTCCGAGAAAGACATCGTCCTCGCAGACGACCCCGGAATAGATGGCAACGTTGTTTTTGACCTTCACGCAGTCACCGAGCCTCACGCCGTTTTCGATAAAGGCGTGTTCGCCGATGTTGCAGTTCCTGCCCACCTTGACATCGCCCATCAGGTGGCACCAGTGCCAGACCCGCGTCCCGTCGCCTATTTCGCAGCCCTCATCGACAATGCTCGTCGGATGGATAAAGACCTTTTCACTCGTCATCTGCTTCCCTCAGAATTTTTACAATAAACTCTCTCTCTTCGCTTAAAAGTTCAGGATATACCGGTATCGCGCAGGTCGTCCGCGCAAGCTCCTCAGTAACCGGGAAATCGCCCTGACGGTAACCGAGATATGCAAAAGCGCCCTGCATGTGGAGCGGGACCGGATAGTAGACCCCGCACTGAATGCCCGCTTCAGTCAGCTTAGCCATGATTTTTCCGGCGTTTCTGTGCTTCAGAGCATAAATATAATAGGAATGCCGGCTCCCCGTACTCTCCTTCGGCAGAGTGTAACCAGTGCCGCGAAGAGCATCGTTGTAGTATGCCGCGTTTGCCCTTCTCGCATCGACGAACTCATCGATATATTTGAGTTTTCTTCTCAAAATCGCAGCCTGCACGGCGTCAAGCCTCGAGTTGTAGCCGATCAGATAGTTGTAGTACTTCGAAGTCCCGTCCGGCATGTTTTCGGGAAACGGCTCACCCCGTTTTTCATACTCGCGGCGCAGGAATTCAAGCCCGCTTGCGCCCGATCCGTGGACCTTCAGCGACCTGCACGCACCTGCAAGCGACTCGTCGTCGGTCAGGATCATCCCGCCGTCTCCAGCGCACCCCAGATTTTTGGTCGGAAAGAACGAAAAGCAGGAGATATCGCCCAAAATCCCGCGGCGTTCCCCGTTAAACGAGGTCCCGGTAGCCTGGGCGCAGTCCGCGATCAGCTTCAGACCGTGCTTCCGGCAGATACTGCGGATCGCCGTCATGTCGCAGCTCTGACCGTAAAAATGGACCGGCAGCACAGCCTTCGTCCTGGAAGTCACCGCCCTTTCGATCAGGTCCGGATCGATACAGAAACTTTCGGGCGAAACATCGACAAAAACAGGTTTTGCCCCGACGATCGCAATGCTCTCCGCCGTCGAACAGAAGGTCCATGAGACCGTGATGACCTCATCGCCGGCACCGATCCCGAGGGCTCGCAGCGCCAGGATCAGAGCATCCGTTCCGTTGCCGCAGGAGACCGCAAATTCAGCCCCCGCGTATGCCGCGAACTCCGACTCGAACGCTGAGACCTCCTCCCCGCCGATATAGCAGCCGCTCCGCAGGACACGAAGAGCCGCCTCCTCGTACTCCGCAGCATGAGCCTCATGCTGCCTTTTCACGTTCATCAGCCGGATATCCATACCTAACTCCATGAAATCATTTATTTTCCAATTTGTCGAACTCGCCTATGAAATCGGTTGACGCACACTCTTTTAGCGGCAACTTCACAGGTCTTCCCGTAGCGGACGAGAGATAGACCGCAAGTATCATTTCGACCGCGTTACGCCCTGCAACGGCATCGACAAGCGGCCTGCGGTGCTTCGTGACCGCTTCGATGACATCGGCGTAAAGAGCCGTATGCCCGTTGCCGTAGACATTGGGCGCAGCCTCGTTAAGGCACTGATTTTCTTTATCTTTTTCGTATTCATCCGCAAAATTCCAAAGTTCGATATTGTTCGTTGCCTGACCGCCGAGCTTCACGCTCCCCTTTTCGCCGAAAACGAAGAGCGTCTCCTCAAGGTTCTTCGGATAGACGTTCACAGTCCCCTCGATCGTCCCGACAGCGCCGTTTTTGAACTTTACGACCGCCATCCCGAGATCCTCGCACTCGATGTAGTCGTGGATCTGCCGCTTCGTCACGCCGTAGACCTCATCGACCTCATCGCCCATCAGCCAGCGCAGCAGATCTATCCCGTGGATGCACTGGTTGAAGAGACAGCCGCCGTCGCTCGCCCACTTTCCGCGCCAGTCAGCCTGATCGTAATACTCCCTTCCGCGGTTCCATCTTACGTTTATCGAGCCGTGCGAAATCTTTCCGAACCTGCCCCCCTCTATCGCCTGCCGGAGCTCTCTGACCGCCGGATTGAAACGGTTCTGATGACAGACGGAGACCGTCACACCCTTTTCCGAAGCACGTTTCACGATCTCGTCGGCATCGGCCATAGAAAGCGCCATCGGCTTTTCGATGATGACGTTCACCCCGCGGTCTATGCAGAAAAACGCGATCTCGGCATGGCAGCCGCTCTCGGTCGCGATAGCTGCAAGTTCGATATCAGGATGCTCTGCAAGCATCTTTCTGTAATCAGTGTAACGTTCAGGATTTCCAGTGAATTTTGTCTTTTCGACGAGCCTTCCTATCTGTTCAGGATCGATGTCGCAGAGCGCCGTCAGCTCCAAACCGTTGTTGACAACCGCCTTGATGTGGTTCACCGCGATCCTTCCGCAGCCGATCAGCGCATATTTCATTTCACCTCACAAACTATACGGCTCCGCCGTCGTTTTTAACCTCCTATTCTCTGTTTTAATGCAAATTTAGTCAAAAAATATCGGATTTACGCCGTGAGAAGAAAATTATTTTTTACTGTCCATACATTCAAAGAAAACACGGACAAGTTTAAGTGCGCTTTCGATATCTTTCTGAGATCTCTCCCTTATAAGCGAACTCCACTCCCTGACCCTGAGATTGTCATCTTCCGAGGTTTTGCCGCTTACAAGGTAGTCGACCGATACATGAAATTCGTTTGCCAAAGTTGAGATTATATCCATTCCGGGGTTTCGTTTGTCGGCCTCTATCAGCGCGATATAACTTTCGCTGATATTCACCCGGCAGGCAAGATCGAGCTGCGTTATTCCGGCTTTACGCCTTAATTCTCTCACTCGTTTGCCAAGTGTTGTGCCGTCCATACTAAAAATACCTCCTTTTTTTAGTGTAGCACATACAGAAAATATTTTATGACTCCAAGTAATGCGTAGCTTGACTGATAGTAAATAAAATATTACAATATCAATGCTTTTTGCTGTTTGAAGATCTGGATTCATGCAACTTTTTTAATTTTGGAGGCTTAACATGAAAAGATTTTTTGTTTGTTTTGCAGTGTTTGCAGCGATGGTTTTTATTGTTGGCTGTGGCGGTAGCGACAACAATAGTAGCGGAGGAAGCTCGGTAAGCTCCACTTGTTCTTACGGTGATTATGAATGTCGCGGTAACGATTCCTATTTCTGCGGCTATTACAACAATGATCTAATATGGGTACGTTCAGAAACATGTGAATATGGCTGCGATTATTATAGCGGAAGATGCTCATCCGGCTCCAACAGCGGCTCAGGCGATAACGGCAATACTCAGGAAAATGCCTGCAATAACGGAGATTACCGCTGCAGCGGCAATGCCCGGTTACAATGTCAAAACAACAGCTGGGAATTCGCCGAAACCTGCGAAAACGGCTGTGACGCTTCAACCGGCTACTGCAATACAAAATCGAGCGGAAACGACGAAAATGTCGATTCCGAAGAAAATGAAAACACCGTCATTTGCAACGAAAATGAATATGAATGTTCCGGAAATCAAAAGATGAAGTGCAAGGACAACGACTGGACTGTTGCCGAAACCTGTGCGAACGGCTGCGAAAACAAGGAATGTCTTGAAACTCAGCCCGACACCTGCACGGACGGCTCCTTAAAATGCTCTGATGACGGCTCAACTGTAATGATATGCAAAAACAACGATTGGGGTGAACACGAAACCTGCTTGATTTCATGCAATTCTAAAAAAAACAAATGCGTGGAATGTTCAAGCGGTAACAAATGCAACGGAGATATGCTCCTCACCTGTTCAGATGGAGAATGGACTTTCAAAGAAACATGTTCTCTCGGCTGTTCCAACGACAAATGCAATGTCTGCACTCCCAACTGCACGAACAAACAATGCGGTCTGGACGGCTGCGGCGGAACTTGCGGAAGCTGCGACGACGGCTACGACTGCACTGCAACATCACAGTGCGTAAAAAACAATTTATGCTCGGAACACAACGATTGTTCAGGCGACGATATATGTTACAAAAACTTCTGTCAGTCACCTTGGAACAAAAAATGGAAAATCACATTCAAAGACGCAAAAGTCTCGGAAAAAGATCAGAACAACGAATCATGGGATGCTTTTGGAGGTTTGCCGGATTTGTTCAGCATCATATTTGTCAACGACAATCTGCGCTATCGCACAACCACAAAACAGGACTCCACGACCGCAGTATGGAACGAAAGCTCAACTTTGGATTTTGCGGCTTCAACCGACACAATAAAATTATGCCTTTACGATGAAGATTTCACTTCAAGCATTACCGGCGATACAGTTGACAGCAATGATTTAGTCAGCTGTCTCATATTCGATTCAGTTTTTTTCAGAAAATTTGACGAAACTAATAAATTCTTCACATTCTCCACAACCTCAAGCGATCTTGTTCAATATTGGCGCATTGCTTTTGAGCCAGCTTGGTAATCAATAAAAAAATCAAACTTCCTTAACGATATTTGTGGAATTATGTCCCCTGTATTTTTGATCTTTTGTTGAAACACGCGGACTTTGCAGGATAAACTGGAATTTATTGGTCTTCCTCTACCAGCGTCAGCACGACGAGCTACGCGTGGTACGTGGATTTCTACGACGGGTACGTGTTCGACCACATTAAGAATGGCAACTACTCTGTCAGGTGTGTTAGATAACAATTTTTAACTTTTTATGGAGGGGAAAATGGCTAAAAAAGTATGGGGATTTTTGAGAGAAACAGTTGAAAAAGCTATTCATGATGACATCCACCATCCGGACATAACCGGTTTGAAAAGAACTGGCTTGGAAGAGTATTTGAAAGTAATTTTTCCAAACACAAATGATTGGATTCATAATAAAGCGTTAGGAAAAGGCTACAAAATTCGCCCCGATTACCGTAGCGATTCATTGAAACTCATCATCGAATTTGACGGACTCCAGCACTACACAAATCCAAAAAACATAGAAAAAGACGACAAAAACACAAAAATATACAAAAGTTGCGGATATAAAGTTGTCAGAATCCCATATTTCATCCAGTTGACAAACAAAGCTGTCGAGCAAATGTTCGGAGTCAAAGTAAAAGAGCCGCTGTTTGACGGCAAAATCCCTTCGCTGAGCATAAGCAACTCTCCGGCATTTTTGTGCCCCGCAGGACTTCAGCGCATGGCAGAAGAATTCGCAAAATTTCCCGAACAATACGAAGTCAATCGTCAGGCTTTGGAAAAAGCCGGCAACCCCTATTTATCAGGCGTTGAACTCTTGGAAAAAGCAGTCAACGAAATTATGGGGAAATGATTGCGGGCGAGCCGCCAGCGCTCCCAGAGGGTTTCACAAAACAACCTCTTGACTTCCCAATCCTACAATTTTCAATAGAGCCGACAAAGACGACAACGTGACAGGAATGCACAAAAAAGAAAACATACTCCTTTACAAAAACGACCTCAACTACTTCTTTGCGAACAAAAGGAGATAATCAGATTTTTTCACCAGAATCGGATATGATTTCCCAATGACCGTAAGTTTTTCCACCTACTCGTTTTATCAGATTCAGATTCTTTAACAATGCTATATGAGATAGAATACTTCTTTCTGACAGTCCTAATTTAACGGCAAGTTCTTCAACAGTGATTTTTGGATTTTCTTTTATAAAATCAAGGGTTTTTTGTGCAAATTCCGGAATTCCTTCCTGAAGTCTTCCTGAAGTCTTCCTGAAGTCTTTCTGAAGTCTTCCTGGTTCAGTGACCTTTTCACTCTCGTTCGCTTTAAACATTATCATAATATCACGTGGATGAACCGTATATTCAGGGTTTGGAATCCGGTAATTTTTGCAAAGATTACATATCTTTTCTATTCCCCTTCCCCAGCTTTCAATAAAACCGGCTCTAAAAAATGTGTTGGCAATATCGGGATTATGCGGCAGAGAACGGTGTTTCCGGAAAAGCGTTTCAGTAGTCCAGTTTTCAGGAAATACACAATCGTTGCTTATGTAAAGTTTATCACTGTAAACACTTATTTGAATCGGAATTCCGGCAGAAAAATCCTGATGGATCAAAGCATTGAAAAGTGCTTCTTTCACAGCGTCTTTAGGAAAAGGATAATGTTCAATTCTGGTAATATTTTCATAGGAAATCTCTGCAATCAGATACTTTGTGTATAGCAAATCAATCACACGGTCAGCCTGCATCATCAGAGAGCCGTGAATTTCGTCCTGATAACGCAAATCGGAATCGGTTTCAAAGAACCCGATTTTCACGAACGAACCTGTGACCCATTTTTCCGGATTGCGGTGAAAAAGCAAAACTGCCGCACGTTTGAGAAAATCTCCTTCGAAAAGACCGAGCTTTTCCAGCAAGTCACGGCGTGAAAGTTTCAGATCACTTGGAGCCATCCTTCCGCTTCGAATCGCTTCACGTTCAAAAATATCAAAACTTTCCTTATCCAAATCATCAACAGAAACATTGTCGAGCGGAACAGCATCCCACTTTTTTCCTGTTTTACGCAACAAAAAATCTGTCAGAGTTGAACCTTGCAGAAGCTGCTTAGTGCTACCGCTGCGATAGTGATATTCTCCTTTATAACTCACTGGATAAGGACTTTCGCCGACCGTGATTTTCACAACATCACCGCATTTGTCGGAAATTAAATCGACATCGACAATTATTCCGAGTACATCGCGTACTTTATTCGGAATATCTTCCATCAACTTTTTCGAATCCGTAACACCGCACACTGTTCCATCATCCCTTTGACCGATATACAATGTTCCGCCGTGTGCGTTCGCAAAACCGCATATCCATTTCAGATATTCGTCACGCCACGATTCTTTGTATTCAATCAGTTGAGATTCCGGCATTGTTTCCTCCTATCACAAATTCAAATTTCACAACTCAACAATAGCATATTTAAAAAAATATATCAAAAATTAATTGAAAATAAGGAATGATTTTTAATAAAATAAAATTATTCCGAAATATTGGCGATTTTGTTGATTTTCGGCGCAACGATCATAAGAAGCGCGCCCAAAACTATCGTGAATGCGGCAATCAGAGAGAATACCGAAAGTTCTCCGAGAACATCCGCAAGTGTTCCTATTTTGGAAGCGAGCCATGCCGCAACGCCGGTTACTGCGAAATACCAGCCCATGATCTGCGAAGTCATCCGCTTCGGAGCCATGTTCGTGATGAATGAAAGCGAAACGGGCGAAAGTGCGAGTTCGCCTATCGTGTTGAAGAAGTAAGCCATGCAGAGCCAGAGTGCGCTGCTTTTG
>JAGAAT010000156.1 GCA_017615095.1 bacterium | reverse complement strand
AGCCCGTCGCCCTTTGGGTTTTTGCTGTTTTCGACCTTCAGGACCGGAAGACTCGCCGGAAAGACCCGCGAAGTCCACTTCTCATTAGGGTTTTCTGCATTCCTGCGTGTCAGGATGTTTTTGCCTGTGGTGTCTTCCAAACCCGGAATGAAGGGGTCGATATCGAATTTCGCCTCATCCTCGCAGCTCGGAGTCACGACTGTTTTGACCTTTTCCGGGGCGAAAATGACCCAGACCCGGTTCAAGGGATCTCTTCTTAAAGTGCCCTGCAATGCGTCCTCTCTGTAAAAAATCATAAAACGCGGGATTTTAGCAGAAAAGATAAAAAAAACTAATTTAGATTCTTGTCTTTACGGCGGAAGCACCTAAAATTCTGCGTTTTTTTACTGTGCCATAGGAAGCAGGAGGAAAAATGAAGAAATTATCTCTGATTTTTGTGCTTTTCGCGCTGTTTTTAGCGGTTTCATGCGGCGGACCGGTGAAATACGAAGATTCGCCGGAAGGGCAAGGGCATACTGATGAACCGGAAGAGACGGGTACTTTGGGCGGCGAATGTTACGAAAACCGAACCTGCAACTCAGGTTTGGTCTGCGACGAGGTGAGCAACACCTGCATGAAGGAGCCTGAGCCTACGGATACCGGCGACACGACAGAACCCACGGATACCGGTGACACGGTCGAACCGACGGATACCGGTGACACGACCGAGCCGACAGACACCGGCGACACGACTGAACCGACAGACACCGGCGATACGACCGAACCGACGGACACCGGCGATACGACTGAACCGACGGATACCGGCGACACGACAGAACCGACGGACACCGGCACTAAAGAAGCTTGCTACAGCATTTATGACTGCTACACTCATTGTAATGATGAGGCATGTGCTCAAGCATGTTACGACAACGGCACACCGGAAGGTCAGTCAATATTCATAACAATGTACAACTGCTGGGTGAACAATTGTGTGAATGCACAGACGAGTGACGAGTACACGGAATGTGTCGCTTACAATTGTTATGAAGAGTCAGAGGCATGTGGTATTTCCTTTTCCGAGAAAGAGATCTGTGAGGCGGCAGGCGGGACTTACGACTATTTTGCCGAAGATGATTTTGAAAGGTGCTACCAGATAAAGGACTGCGCCCCGAAACCCGCAAACACGGAGTGGCGCGGAGACCAGAGTTATACGGAATATTTCGATTTCGACGACGGTCTGTGGACCAATTTCGGTGCCAGCTACAAAACAGAATACAGCGATACCGGCGAAGCGAAGATATGTCAGTTTGTATGTGCTGTCGGCTATGAGTGGAACGGCACGGCGTGTACAGTGACTCTTCCTGTGTGCAATGCGCAGACAACTTCGTTCCCGTGCAAGGATCCGTCTACCACCTATATCTGGTCTGAAAAATACGGCGGCTTGAAATGGCAGGCTGCGGTTGACCACTGCAATAGTTTGAATTCGTCGAATTACGGCGGATTCAGCAGCGGCTGGCACCTGCCGACGATCAGCGAGCTTAGGACACTTGTCAAAAACTGTTCAGACACGCAGATGCCAGGCGGCAGTTGCGGAGTCAGAGACGATGATGAAGTTGTCTGCCTGGAAAGCAGTTGTCAAGGCGCAGATTGCTATTCTACTTGTTCATATGATTCAACCGGCGGTCACAGCAAATTCGGAGAAACCGGATATTTCTGGTCGTCCTCTGCTAAGTCAGGTAGTTCTGGCTACGCATGGCTCGTACTTTTCAGCCACGGGAGTGTGCACGACAGCGGTAAGTCCGTCGAAAATGATATCCATTGTGTGAGGTAAAGCCGGGATTCTTCTGTCTGTCATCGGTTTCACGCTCATATTCCTTGCTATTAGAGGCAGAATCACTAAAATATATTGTTTTTTTTAGGTGGAGACATGAGAAATAATTTTACAGTTTTTTTTCTTATTCTGTTCTTTCTGACCTCCTGCGGAAGTAAAGAGGAGGTCGTCAGCAAGTGGCGCGTTCTGGACGAGGAGGAGTATGCTCCTGAAATCGATCAGGCTAATTTCCGTAACTCATTGGATGAACTGGAGAAATTGATCTACGCTCCTGTTTCGTACTTTATCAGTAACGGCGGCGTCCACTCATTCAAACACACTCTTCAGTACAAGGTCGAGACCCCCGGAACCGAAGAGAATGAGGCGAGGACGCTTATCCTTGACGAGTCGTCATCTTATCAGAGCGATTCGGAAAACAACTTCTCGATGCAGCTCCAGAACAATAAAAACGAGGGCTGGGAGATAGTCTGGAAAGACAACTTCCTCTACAGAAAGCAGTTCGGCGGCGAATTTACCAAAACGGTCAGCATGGGCGAGCACCGCTCTATGCGCGACAACATCTTCAAGGCGATACCGTCGATATACACGATCCTCCGCGAAAATGCCGAAATCGAGTCCGAAAAGGCATGGAAGGTCGGCAGCCAGAAGGGGTATCTCGTAACGGTCAGATTCAGCGACAGTCAGGTCAAAAGGTCTCCGCTCCCCGAAAAAAGGTATCTTCAGAACCTTCAGGGGACCGAGGAGATGAAGGACGATTCGATGATAAAGAGCTTTGCCGGAAAGAAAAAGAGGGATATCAAGGGTACGCTAACGCTCTTTTTCCCTGAGCAGACGATGGTCATCGCCGAGATGAAGATGGATCTCGGTTTCGCCTTTGCCGATGAGAATGTTTCGTTTGAGATCCACGGGCGCAGGACTATGTCAAACGAGCTCTCCGAGATCAAAGAGCCTGTTTACAACGAGGAGTATCACAGAAGAACGCTGGATTCTTCCGTCAATATCATGAAAAAAGATGAAAAGAAGGGGAAGGTAAAGGATGATAAAAAAGAATGAGAAGCTGGAGACGGTTTTAAAGGCCCTTTACGACAAAAAAGGGGTGAATATCACGGCGTTCGATGTCGAACGGCAGTCCGGTTACACCGATTTCATGGTTTTTGTCACCGGTACGAGCACGCAGCACAATATCACTTTGAGCGACGGGATAATGCGTGCTCTGAAGGACGGCGGCTACTCGAAACCTCTGATCGAAGGCGAGACCAGCGCAAAGTGGATCCTTGTCGATGCCGGCGATATCGTTGTGAATGTCATGCTTGAGGAGCTGAGGGATCACTACGGTCTCGAGGATATCTGGAGCAAGTGTGCAAAGGTTGATGTAAGTGCCTATATTTCTGAATGAAAGTTACGCTGATAGTTGTCGGGAAGCTGAAATCGCAGTTCAAAGAGTTGGATGATTTTTACCAAAAGCGGATAAGGAACTACTCCGCTCTCGAAGTGATCGAGCTCAAGGAGCGCGGAAACGTTGCGCTTGAGACGGAATCAATAATAAAATCAATACCTTCAGGCTCGTTTCTGGTCGCACTGCGCGAGAAAGGCGGATCAATGGATTCGATGGGATTTTCAAAGCTTCTTGCAACACATGCGAACATAACATTTGTTGTCGGCGGGGCGTACGGTTTTGACTTTGTCAATGAAGACTGTGCCCTTTCGATAGCTCCGTGGACTCTGCCGCACCAGCTGGCAAGGGTCGTTCTGCTTGAACAGATTTACCGCGGTTACTCGATAATAAACGGTTCCGGGTACCACCACTGACGTACTTCCGGAGGGAAGATGAGGCTCCGAACTGCTGTTTTGATCTTGATTTTGATGCTTTTCACGGCTCTTTATGCCGGGGAGCCTGCAAATCCGTCAGAGGTCTCTGCCGAAGCTGCTCCGGCTCTTACGAAAACTCAGGAGATAGAACGGCTTTTCAGCGAAGGAGATTACGACAGGATAGACAAACTTATCCTCAAACTCCCCGAAAATACAAGAAATACGCTCTACTTCAAATCGCTCCTCCTTGAGGTCCTGATGTCAAAAAAGCGCTTCAAGCAGGCTATCGAGATCCTTGATGAAATAAAGCTTTCGTATCCGACTTTCTATATTTCGGAGAATCTTGAGGCGCTTCGGGGCGATATCGCGCTCTACCGCAGACAGTTCGACGCGGCGCTCGAGGCTTACGACAAGTCGCTGAAGGTGAAGAAGAGCCATATAGTTGCATTCAACAGGATCCTGACTCTCGAAAAGCAGGGAAAGCCTTCAACCGAGTTTATTCCCGAGTATATCGACTATCTCGAAAAGTACCCGAATTCGATATTTGCCGGCGAGCTCGTCGAACGTCTCGTTTCACTCAAAAAAAGCAAAAACGTACTGACTTCCGGGGCTTCGTACTATGTCAGGTGGCTTGCCGTCCTGAACAGATCCGGCCGGATGAAAGAGCTTTTCAACGAGGATTTTCTGACTCTCGGATATCCGGTCGCGATCGAAGTCGTAAACTATCTGAACGGTGAAAAGCGTTACGGCGATTCGCTGAAAATCCTGGACGACTGCCTTGCGAAGCAGCAGAAATCCGAAGACCGTTACATAATAATCGACAAGAAGTACCGCACGCTCGTGCAGCAGGACCGCGACATTGAAGCGGCAGAGTTGCTGGTCGGCAGCTCAGGCGAGTTCAACGCTGTTCAGAAAGAGAGGTTCCTCTTTCTGGCGGCTATTCTTTACTTTGAAAACGGCGTGCTCGACAAGAGCGGCGAGATTTTCAGAGAGTTCGTCTTTCAGCGCCCGAAATCGCGTTACTTCCTGCTTTCGCTCTACAAGCTCGGGCTTATCCACCTCCGCGGAGGAGAGGTTCTGAAGGCTTACGAACTCTGGTCGAACTTCGTGCCGGACGAGAGTTTGAACCCGAACAACTACTCAGGCGGGAAAAAGGCGTATGAATCGATCCTTGGGCTTCTGAACTATATTTCGAGACTCAACGGCTTCTCTCCGTCTCCTGATTTCATCTTTGCGCCGGAGTGCGGCGAGGATCTTGCCGCCTGCAAGGTCGGGAGCGACAAACTGGTGATTTCATATTACGATTTTCTCTACCTGGACGGCATCAGCCACGAAGCCTTCAAAAAAAGGGAGTGGCGCCACGAACCTGAAAAGGTTGAAGCGTGGAGGAAAAACGTACTCACGGAATCGGCGGTGAAGGAGGATCTTCTGCAGCTGCTCTCCAAAGTTTCGCAAAAAGCGAAAAAGAGCGAGGCTGTTAGGATGCTGAACTACTTTTTGAACGAGGAGAACTACGAGGGTGTCGAGTTTTACGTCGCATTCATGCGCTATCTGAACTCATTCAGCGTCACCAGACAGTCGGAAACGCTAAGCAGTCTTGGTATCAGCATTGCGCCGGAGAAGATCGACGAACTTTCATCGGTATATTCGGAGATCCTTACGACGATACATCTGACCTACAACTCTTTTCTCGGAAAGGCTTCGAAAACTTCATCATACTACTACGACAAACTGATACCGGATCTGACCTATTCGCCGCACTGGGGCAAGGCAGACGAGTGGAAGCTCATCTATCCGACTCCGTTTTTTGACGAGATCCTGGAGTATTCCGGGGAATTCAACATCCCGCCGCAGCTGGTCTATTCGATAATGAGAGCCGAGACCCACTACGGCAAGCTCCTCTTTTCGGCAGCAGGGGCGATGGGGCTTATGCAGATAATGCCGAAAACTTTCGGAAAAATTAAGGCACAGAGCGGCATGGATATATCCGACCCGCTCGATCCGAGAGAGAATATCCGTGCCGGAGCGTGGTATCTTTCGAGGCTTTTGCAGCGTTTCGACGGGAATCTTTTTCTTGCTGTAGCAGCCTACAACGCAGGACCTCACAAAGTCTCTGAGTGGTTGAAAAAATATGGAAAATCAGATGGTTATGTTTTTATAGAGTTGATACCTTACGCAGAGACCAGAGACTATGTGAAGAAGGTTTTGCGTTTCTTCTCGATTTACAGTTATCTTTATGAAGGAGATTTTTACGATCTGGATCTGCGAAGCACCATGAACGTGACCGAAAAACCTGAATATGTGGATTTTTAAAATAGGGGAATGAAGAGAGATGAAAAAGATTTTTGCGTTTTTGTTTTTGCTGATGTTTTTGTCCGTTGCCTGCGAAAAAAAGGAACGGGTCCCTGTAGATGTGTATAAGGCTAGAGAATCACTTGAAATCCTAGGCTATGAATTTACAGAGATCGACCTCGCTAAGGCTGTGAAAGAGGGGAAGACCGATATCGTAAAGCTCTTTTTTGATGCAGGGATGAGCCCCGATTCTACGGTCCAGCACAAAATATACCAGATCCCGCTGATATACTTCGTTATCGATAAAGGCAACGAGCTGCTTTTGCAGGTTTTTATTCAGGCGAAGGCTGACCTGAATATCCAGGTGGCAGGAACAACTCCGCTTATCAAGGCTGTCGAGAAGGGGAATGCGAGCATGATCTCGATGATGATCAAGGCGGGTGCCGATGTAAATACGGCAGGATCCGACGGTTTGACTCCGCTGCTCTCCGCAATTGATAAAAACAATACGGGGGTCGTATGGACGCTTTTGCAGCAGGGCGCAGATGTAAATCTTCAGGATTACAACGGCTTTTCTCCGCTTATGTTCGCCGTCAGCTCAGGCAACAGTGAAGTTGTCAGGGAGTTGATCAAGCGCGGTGCGAATGTGAATCAGACCTCCAAAAACGGAACGAAAATCAAGTCTTTCCTCGGGAAAAACCGGAAGGAGATCGAACTTCTTTTGATAGAGGCGGGAGCAAAACTCGACTAGTCGGAGCAGTAGATGGATTTCAACAAGTATCTGGAAACAATAGAAAAACTGAACAAGGCGTCTGTCGCCTACTATCGTGATGACAGCCCCTTTATGAGCGATTCCGAATACGACGCCCTCTACAGGGAGATCGTTGAATTCGAGCAGAAAAATCCCGATCTGAAGCAGAGTTTTTCTCCGACAATGAGGATCGGCAGCACGGTACGCGAGGGTTTTTCAAAGGTCACGCACTCGGAAAAGATGATGTCGCTCGACGATGCATTCAGCGTGGAGGAGGTCGAGGCGTTTTTCAACCGTCTGGAATTTGCTCCGCACGGATTCGTCGTTGAAGAGAAGATCGACGGACTTGCGGTAAACATCCTCTACAACCGCGGCAGATTTACGATGGCTGCGACCCGCGGTGACGGGCAAGTCGGTGAAAACGTTACCGAAAATGTTGCAACTGTAAAGGATGTCAGGCTCGACATCCCCGAACTTAGGGATGCTGAAACGGTCGAGATCAGGGGCGAGATCTATATGCCTAAGGAGAGCTTCGAAGAGCTTAACCGCATGAAGGAGAACCGCGGCGAGAAGCCTTTCGCGAATCCGAGGAACGCGGCGGCGGGCTCTCTCCGCCAGCTCGATCCAAGGGTCACTGCCGAAAGGAAGCTCAAGTTTTTCGCCTATGCGATAACCGGAATAAGCGATCTGCCGGTCACGAAGCAGGAGGATCTTCACACCTTTTTCAGGAAGCTCGGTTTTTCGACACCGAACTTCACCAAAATCGATAAAATTGAGCAAATACGCGGTATCATTGATGAAAAAATTGCGGAAAGAGCCGGCTTGCCGTACGATATTGACGGGCTTGTCATCAAATTGAACGAATTTTCAGAGCAGGTCGCGGCCGGCATTTTGACCAAAACTCCGCGCTGGGCGATCGCCTACAAGCTCCCCGCGATAGAGAAGACGACCAGACTTCTGGATGTCACCTGGCAGGTCAGCCGCTTCGGCGTCGTCACTCCGGTCGCCGAGCTCGAACCGGTCGAGATAGGCGGCGTCACAGTCAAAAGGGCAACGCTCCACAATGTCAGCATGATCCGCGAAAAGGGGCTTATGATCGGTGACAGCGTCTATGTGCGCCGCGCCGGAGACGTTATCCCGGAAATAACATCGTTCATCAGCGAGCTCAGGGACGGTTCCGAACGTGAGATAAAGCCGCCCGAGAGGTGCCCTGTCTGTTCGTCGGTGCTTTCGCTGGTCAAGGAGAGTGAAACGGAGGTCTACAAGTGCGATAACCTCGGCTGTTCTGCCCACATCGTCGGTTCAATCAAGCATTTCGTCTCAAAAAAGTGCTTCAATATCGACGGTTTGGGTGAAAAACAGGTCGAATTTTTCTACGAATCGGGATGGCTTAAATCGGTTGCGGACATCTTCGGGCTGAAGCAGTATCTCTTTTTTATCGCAAGCGAGCCGGGCTGGGGAGCGAAGAGCGTCAACAACCTGATGCAGGCGATCGAAAAGTCGAGAAAGATCAGATTCAGGAACTTTTTGTGCGCCCTCGGGATAAACAATGTTGGCGAATATCTGGCGACGGAACTCGAAAAGTACTTCACCCTGGAGGAGCTTGCCGAGGATACGCCTGAGCGCGGTCTGACCCTGAATCTGATAAACGGAGTCGCCGAGACCTCAAGGCGGTCGATCGAAAATTTCTTCAGAGACAACCGCGAAACTCTCGGGAAACTGGTGGCGGAGATAGAGATCCAGTATCCTGGAAGGAAAAAGCAACCTATTGATTTCAGTAATTTTTTCAATCAGATTTTTAAGTATTTCAAGATAGGCGGCATCTCAAAGGCAACCTTCGACAAGCTTAAAAATGTTTACACTGCCGAGCAGCTCTTTTCTCAGGATCTGACGCTTCAGGAACTGAGAAAATGCGATATCGACCAGGGCAGGGCTGAGACGATCCGTGCATTTTTTGCCGATTTCGAGGTCAACCGGATGGCTGGAGCCTTGTTGGAAAAGTTCGATGTGACTGCTGAAAAAGAGGCTCCTTCAGATAGCGGAAACATCGGCGGGATCGCCGGAAAAAGCTTTGTCCTGACGGGAGAACTGTCAAGACCAAGAGATGAAGTTTCCGAACAGATCCAGGCACTTGGAGGAAAGGTCTCATCAAGCGTCAGCAAAAAGACAGACTTCGTCCTGGTCGGAGAAAAGCCGGGCAGCAAGTATGCCAGGGCGCTTGAACTCGGCGTAAAGATCATCTCGGAAGAGGAGTTCAACGAAATGATAAAATAGCCTCAGATCTTGACTGAGGTCCACCTGTTTCTTTTGTACAGGATCCAGAAAATAGTGCTTGTGAATGCCATCGTGAGTGCGATCGTGAGCCATACTCCCTTTGAACCGAGCCCGAGACGGATCGCAAGGAACCATGATATCGGGACTCTGAGAACTGTGATCGGAAGCGCGACGTAAAACGACGGTTTCGTATAGCCTGAACCTGCGAAGGTACCGTTTTCGATGACGATCTGGGCACCGACGATGATCTCGACCGGCATGACGAACAGAAGGTAGTCGATGCCGTGGCTTATCAGCTCAGGGTCGGTGTTGAAAATTGAGATGAAGTCTGTTGCGAAGAGTATCGTCAGGGTCGAATAGAGAAGCGTGAAGAGGAGCACCATTTTGATCGAGAAGTCTGTCGCTTCGATCGCACGTTCCGGTTTGTTGGCTCCAAGATTCCTGCCGACGAAGGTCGAAACACATGAGCCGAAACCGCGTGCGAAGTTGTAGGGGAGCGACTCGATTTTGTGCCCGATACCCATCGCTCCGATAGCGGCAGAGCCGAAATTCGCTGTCACTTTTGCGATGAAATAGTAGACGATCGAAAAGAGCATACTCGAAAGTGCGACCGGATATCCGAGCGTGATATAGCGCAGGAACGGGATCTCTTCTCCTGTCTTTTTTGTCTGTATCCAGTTGTTTTTTATGATGATCCTGATGTAGAGGAACGATGCGACCATAAAGCTCAGGATCGTCGCTACGGCAGCTCCCTTCGTCTCCATCCTCGGTATCGGTCCGAAACCGAACATCAGGATCGGACTCAGGATCACGTTTATGATGAAGGTTATCAGCGTTATTTTGACAGGTGTCCTGGTGTCGCCCCACGCTATCGAGACTGCCTGCAGGGCAAAGATCAGGAATGTGACGACGCAGGAGTCGATCATTATGACCAGATAGTCGACACCCGCCTTCCGCGCAACGGCTTCGAGCTCGATCATATCGACGAGCGGGTCGATCAGCGGATATAGCAGCGCTGTAAAGCACAACCCGATGATCGCTGCGAATTTCAGCGACTGGAACGTGTTGCTCCTTGCCGTTTCGATCCTGTTCTGCCCGATGTTTCTCGAGATCCCGGCTACGATCCCGACAGTGACAAGTGCGGTGAGTCCGTGGATCGACCAGACCATGAAGATTGATGCGCTGACGCCGGCGATGTAGTCCGTTCCGAGCCTTCCGAGCCAGAACATGTCGACGATGTTGAAGCCGCTCTTCAGTATGTTGAGCAGGATGATGGGTATTGCGAGTGTGAAGACAGCCTTCGACGGCTTGTCGTTCAGAAGATCCGGTGTTTTGAAACCGAAAGCTCTCTTGTTAAGAAGGTTCAGAGACATCTGCTTTTTTTACATGATCGCAGGCTGCCCTGTTTTTTCGAGGACGGAGAGCCAGAGCTGACCATTGATGTCGATCTTTTTGCGCTTCGATGTCGCAAGATCCATCGGGATGTGGATGAACTGTCCGTTGAGGTATCCGACGACCATGCCCGTCCTGCCGCTCATACCGGCGTGGACCGCCATCTGGGCGAGCTGCGAGCAGAAAATGGAGTCGTTCGGTGTCGGCGGGCAGGATCTGACGATGTAGCTCGGGTCGATGTACTTTATGCTGTTCGGGATATCCTTTGCCTTGAGGTAGCTTTTGAGCTTGTCCTTGATGAAAATGCCGATATCTCCGAGTTGTGCGTTGCCCGAGGCGTCATACTGGATCTTGTCCGGATCGCGGACGAACTCCTGACCCGCACCCTCCGCAACGACGATCACGCAGTGTTTTTTGCGTCTGAGTTTCTTTTCGACAGAATCAAGGAATCCTCCCTCTCCGACCATCCTGAATGCCATTTCGGGGATCAGACAGAAATCTACCTGGCTCGTTGCGAGCGTCGCGTTTGCCGCGATGAAGCCCGATTCGCGTCCCATGAGCTTTACGATGCCGATACCGTTGTTGATCGAAGTCGCCTCCGTGTATGCCGAATCGATCGAATCACATGCCTCGGAAAAGGCTGTCTCTGTACCGAATGAGCGCTCTATGTAGTTGATATCGTTGTCGATCGTCTTCGGGATCCCTATTACGGAAATCTTGAGGTTCCGCTTTTCGATTTCATTGATCAGTGCGATCGCGCCGCGCTGGGTACCGTCGCCTCCGATCGTGTAGAGGATGTTCACTCCGAGTTCGTCGAGCCTGTCCACCATCTTTTCGGGATCCTGATTTCCGCGTGAAGTCCCGATCATAGTGCCGCCGGTAAGCTGTTTGTCCTCGACCATTGCCGGAGTCAGGTGTCTGATTTCATGGCCGAGGTCTTTGACCAGACCTGCGTAACCGTAGTTGATCCCGAGGGTCCTCTGGTTGTTGTAGCGGTAGTAGTTCATCGTTACGAGTTCTCTGATCACGGCGTTGAGACCGGGGCAGATACCGCCGCATGTGACTATTGCGGAGGTCGTTTCGCCGGGTTCGAAAAATAGCTGCTGTCTCGGACCCGCCTTTTCGAACGATGGGATCGGCAGATCCTGTTTCTGGATAGCCTCGACCATGCTTTTATCGATGAAGGCGAGTATCCGCTCGTCCTCCGGGACCATCTGAGCCGAAAAGACCTTTTTATCCGAGGTCAGCGGCGACAGGAAGTTCTGCTTCCCAAGTTTTTTTATCTCGAGATCGTGGGTGAAAAGCTCGTAATCCTCCTCGCGGAGTCCTTTGATTTTCTGAAAATCAGACATTTTTATCCTCCAAAAAGAAAAAACGGCGGATGATAGCACTTTTTTATATAATTTCGAGGATGAGGCGAAAAAAAGTTTCTCCTTTCTACCCTAATAAATTACATTTTTGCGCTTTATTGTGGTATCTTCCCGCCGAATTTTTTTTTACTCAGGAGGTAACATGAGAGGTCTGTTTAAAGCTTTTGCGGTTTTTTTGCTCTTTTCACTGATTTTCGGATGTTCCGGCAAATCGGGCGATAACAAACCTGATCCACTTGAAATCACTCATAAAATCATGCTTGAGACAAGCGAAGGCAACATTCAGCTCGCGCTCTTCGGAAACGCGATGCCGAGAACGGTCGCCAACTTTGTCGAATATGTGAAGAGCGGCTTCTACGACGGTCTGATATTCCACCGCGTCGTCAAAAATTTCGTTATTCAGGGCGGCGGCTTCAACGAGGCGATGGTCCAGAAGGAGACCCGCCCGCCGATCCAGTTCGAAATCACCCCCGTCAGAGAGGTCAGGGAGGAATCCGGCAAGGTGAGGAAAGAGGCGCTGATGACACACGACAAGTACGCTCTGGCAATGGCGAGGACAAGAGATCCGCACAGCGCAACGAGCCAGTTTTACATCACTTTAGCGCAGACGAAGCGTCTGGATACCGTTCCCTTCAACAACGAGCCGAACGGCTACGCAGTCTTCGGAAAGGTCATCGAGGGTTTTGAGGTCGTTGACAAGATCGGCGCGAAGAGCGTCACCGAAAAGAACGGCTTCCGCGATGTTCCGGTAGAAACGGTAAAGATCTTGAAGGTCTCTGTCATATCCGAACCGGCACCTGCCGTTAAGGAGGCAAAATGAAGATATCAGTATACCGCGAGGTCCAGTTTTCCTCTGCCCACCGTCTCAGAAACTACTGCGGAAAGTGTGAAAACATCCACGGCCACAACTGGCGCGTCCGTCTTTTTGTCACGAGGGAAAACCTTGACGGGATCGGTTTTGTTATGGATTTCAAGGTGTTGGACAAGGTCTTGAAGAAAATCACAGACTACCTCGACCACAAAGATCTGAACGAGCTCGAGGAGTTCAAGACGGTCAATCCGACTGCCGAAAATATCGCTCTCTACATCTTCAGGGCTGCCGAAAAAGAGATCTTGGAGATCGACAGCGAAGTGAAGGTCATGCGCGTTTCGGTCTGGGAAAGCGATAAATCCTGCGCGACGGTAGAGGTCTGAAATGTACAGATTCAGAAAGAACGCCGCAGCTGTTATCGAGAACAGCGAAGGGCTGATACTTGTCGGAGAGAGGAGCGATATCGCCGGAGCATGGCAGCTTCCGCAGGGCGGTATCGACGATGGTGAGACTCCGGAACAGGCGGTGCTTCGCGAAGTTTTTGAGGAGACCGGGATCTCAGCTGAGTTCCTTCAGATCGTCTCCCGCTCGTCCGAACACTCCTATCTCTTTCCGAAACACTGCGCCAAAAGATTCAACTGTTACGACGGTCAGGTGCAGATATACTTCCGCATCAAAATCGCCGATTCGGGCTGGAAACTTCAAAAATCATCCGAGTTCGTAAATTTCGAGTGGGTCACGAGGCGCAGGGTCATCGAGAGGATCCATGAATTGAAAAAGGATTGTTACATAAAGGCTTTTTATGAGCTGTTTGGAGAAAAATATGAATAAAACAGAAGAGATAGCTAAATTACTCGATGTGATGGCAACGCTCAGGAGCGAAAACGGATGCCCCTGGGACAAGGAGCAGACGATAGAATCGCTCAAGCCCTACATCATCGAGGAGGCGTTTGAGACGGTCGAGGCAATCGACGAACTGAAAAGAGACGACGAACAGACGATCGCCGAGCTGAAAAAGGAGCTGGGCGACCTTCTTCTCCAAGTCGTATTTGTTTCGCAGATCGCCTCTGAGGAGAAGATTTTTGAATTTGAGGATGTCGCAAAGGCGATAACTTCGAAGCTGATAACCCGCCATCCGCATGTCTTCGGCGATGAAAAGGCGGCAGACAGCGCCGAGGTTTTGAGAAAATGGAGCCTTATCAAGAAAAACAAAGAGGCGAGGAAGCACCTCCTCGACGGCATCCCGAAGTCCATGCCGGCGACACTGATCGCGCAGAGATATTCTTCGAGAGCGGCGAGCGTAGGCTTCGACTGGACTGAGGTCGGCGGACTGCTTGACAAGGTCGATGAGGAGCGCCGCGAACTCTCCGATGCGATCGCAAACAACGACCGCGACAACATGGAGGAGGAGCTCGGAGACCTTCTTTTCGTCGTGATCAACCTCGGACGGAAGCTCGGGATCGACAGCGAAGGCGCCCTGAAGCGCTGCTGCGCAAAATTCAAGGCGCGTTTCGATACGATGGAGGATCTCGATCCGACCTGTACAGACGGTCAGAAGAGCCTTGACGAGCTCGAGGAGCTCTGGCAGAGGGCTAAAACGATCGTTAAGGAAAGGCATTAGCCCCGGAGTATGATTTGAAAATCAAGGTCCTGATTTTATTGTTTTTTTTGCCGTTTATGCTGCTTGCTGAGGCTAACGAGGAGTTCGAGTTCCTCCACAGCGCATCATTCAGCTTTCACAACGGGATCCCGCATATCCGTGCCCACATCGGAAGCTACGATCCAGGCGTCAGATTCGAGGGTGTTTCATCCTTCGACTGCAACGGAGGAAGGGTGGCGGCGAAGAGCGTGACGGTCAGAGCGGAAAGCTTTGTCCCTGCCGATGTCAGGCACAAGATAATCCTTCAGGAACTTTCGCACGATGAGCAGCAGGACTATTCAAAAACGGCTGAAAAGTGGAAAAAGTCGCTGGGTGAGGAGGTCGAACTTTACGTTCACGGCGCTCTCTTCTCGATCAACAAATCGACTGTCGACAACAGGGAGTACTTCATCGCCCTGAAGCGCCTTTTCGGCGGTGACGAAGCCGAAACGAAGCTCAGGTCACTGCGTGAGCTCTATCCCGACAAACCTATAACCTCGTTTCAGGTCATGCGGTCGGTTTCGCACTCTGAAATCGAAGTGACGACTGATGAGGGCAAAAAGTATAAATGCTCTGATTTAATTGAAGTTTTTGCTGAAAACGGGATCCGTGCGGGCGGAGACGGCTTCCCGGGAGGTCACTATTTCCTGACGGTTTCCGAAGGCGGAAGGATCGATTTTTCGGTAGAAGCGGCTGTCGACAGCCTTATCGAGCGGATTCTGCCCGGAGAGATGTTCCTTTCGGCTCCGCTCGAGACCCTGAAAGCCCAGGCTGTCGCGGCGAGGACCGACATCTTCATGCAGCTCGGCAAGCGTCACCTGAACGAACCGTGGCATATATGCAGTGAGGTCCACTGTCAGAAGATCATCTGGGGCAGAGAGGTCCAGGGCAAGTTCAAGGAGGCTGTTTCGCAGACTGCCGGAATGGTGATAACCCACAACGGCAACCATGTGGCGAGGGCGCCCTACTGCTCGAGTGCCGGCGGCAGGACAGAGGATATCAGGAATGTCTGGTTCACCGCCGAAAAGCCCTATCTTTCAGGTGTCTGGGACGGTGAAAAGCCTTTGAAGCTCGATCTTTCGCGGGAGCGGGATTTGAAAAAATTTCTGGAGACGGATTACGGTGAAGACAACCTGCCGATGAACAGGCGTCACAGGTGGAGAGTCGTTATCCCCTCTGAAAAGCTCGATGCGATGGTGAACAGCTATAAAAAAATCGGAACCCTGCGGGAGATCAGGGCTTTGGCAAGGGGCGTATCCGGCAGGATCTACAAGGCTGAATTTATCGGAAGCCTGTCATCGTTCGTTATGTACGGTGAGCTCAACATCCGTAAATTGTTGAACAATATGTACAGCTCAGCCTTCATTGCTATCCGCTCGGAAGAGGGATGGGTTTTTGAAGGCATGGGATGGGGTCACGGGGTCGGAATGAGCCAGATGGGGGCTGTTTCGCTCGGCAAAAAAGGAAAAAAATACGATCAGATTTTGAAAAGATACTATCCAGGAGTGGAGATTCTCAAACTTTATTGATTAGAGGAGATGTTGAATTGAACAGAGGAAAACGTGTGATACTGACGATTCTCGACGGTTTCGGGATTCGTGATTCAAAGGATTTCAATGCGGTAAAAACAGCTAAAACTCCCAATATCGACAGGTTGCTTGCAACTTCACCGTGCTGTCAGCTCAGTGCAAGCGGACTTGATGTCGGTCTGCCGAAAGGTCAGATGGGAAACAGCGAGGTCGGCCATACGAACATCGGTGCCGGAAGGATCGTCTATCAGGATCTGACGAAGATCGACAAGTCGATCGCTGACGGAGATTTCTTCAAAAACGAGGTTCTGCTCGAGGTCGCAGGCAAGCTGAAACAAAGCGGCGGAAAGCTCCACCTTATGGGGCTTGTTTCGCCAGGCGGAGTCCACAGCTCGATGGACCATATCAACGCGCTGCTCGATTTCGGCAAGACGGAGGGGCTCGATGTCGTTCTGCACTGCTTCCTTGACGGCAGGGATACGCCGCCCAAGAGTGCGCTCGAGTATGTCGGCGGGCTTGAAGAGAGGCTCGAAAACGAAAAAATAGGCATTATCGGCACCGTCACCGGAAGATTCTACGCGATGGACCGCGACAACCGCTGGGAGAGGCTCGAAAAGGCGTATGACGCGCTGATCTCCGGCATAGGACTTACCGCGAAAAGCGGCAGGGATGCGGTGGAACAGGCATATTCACGCGGAGAGACCGATGAGTTCGTCCTTCCGACGGTGATCGTTGACGGAAAAGGGGAGCCGAAGGGGCTCATCTCAGACGGTGATGCGGTTGTATTCTTCAACTTCAGGGCAGACAGGGCGCGTGAAATTTCTATGGCTCTCAACTTTGACGACTTTACCGGTTTCGAAAGAAAAAAACGTGTAGATCTGGCTGTTTATGCAACAATGACCCGTTACCGCGCCGACTTCCCGTTCAAAGTTCTGTTTGAACACGAAGAGCTTAAAAACATCCTCGGCGAGGTCGTTTCGAACGCAGGGATGAGTCAGCTCAGGATCGCAGAGACCGAAAAGTACGCGCATGTCACATTCTTTTTCAACGGCGGCAAAGAGACCGTTTTCAAAGGTGAAGAGAGGATCCTCGTCCCGTCGCCTAAGGTCCAGACCTACGATCTCAAGCCGGAGATGAGCGCCTACGAAGTTACGGATAAACTTCTTGAAAATATTGAAAAATTCGACCTTGTCATCCTCAATTTCGCAAATCCCGACATGGTCGGTCACACCGGCGTGATGGAGGCTGCGGTCAAGGCTGTTGAGGCTGTCGACGAGTGCGTCGGAAGGATAATGGAAAAGGTCGGAGCCGAGGGCAGAGTCATGGTCCTTACTGCCGACCACGGCAACAGCGAGCAGATGTTCAACGAGGAGACTCATGCGCCGCACACGGCTCACACGACGAATCCCGTGCCTTTTGCGGTCTACAACTATGACAGGAAGGTGACGCTCAGAAACGGCGTTCTTGCAGATATCGCGCCGACGATCCTCAAGATCATGGAGCTTCCGATACCGTGTGAAATGAGCGGAAAGGAGCTGTTTGAATAAATATTCCGAATTTGTTGACATGGTAAGAGAAAGTTTGTATATAACCTCACTCTTTGCGGGCGTAACTCAGTTGGTAGAGTGTCGGCTTCCCAAGCCGGATGTCGCGGGTCCGAGTCCCGTCGCCCGCTCCAATTGCAGGTTCAAGTGAAAAGAAAGATTTATTTTTTGGCATCTATTTTTGTGCTTCTCTTTGCACTCTTTTCCCTTGCAAGCAGGATTCTCTATCCCATAACGCTCAACATGCTTGAACCGCTAGGCATTTTTTACGATTTCGACGACATTTCACTTGATTGGGACGGCAACCTTTCGATCGAAAATATAACTTTCCGGTACAAGCCGGAGGGTTCTGACCGCGAGGCTGTAAAGGTAAAAAGCGGTTATTTTTCGCTCAGTTTGGGTCAGAAGTTCGGCGGGATCTTTAAAAACCACTGGGTTCTGAAATCACTGATCCTGAAAAACAGCTTTGTCGAACTTGATCTGAGTGCCATGCCGAAAACTGAAAAGAGAGAAAAGGAGGCGGCTCCGCAGATGCTCTTCAAGATTCCTTCGAAATGGCCCTTTTTCCCGCTCGAAAAGATAGATATCGAGAATTTGAACCTCGATCTTAAAGTTGATGAAAAGAGCTCTGCCAAATTGGAAAAAGTCTCGTTTAAAGGTGATAAAAACTATCTTTTTTCAATACCTTACGCGCATCTTGTCCATCCGTCGCTGGAGGATGATTTCGACTTTGATTTCCAGTTCGGCTTTATGGCGCACGATACGAAATATCAGATCGATTCACTTAGGTTCAACACCGGGGCGGGAGTCGGTCTGAATGCGGAAAAGGTGAGTTCCGGCAAGCTGAACGGCAGGCTTGCTGTCGATCTCGCCAAAGTTGCGGAGTTTTTCAAGATCGACCTCGGCGGAGAATTTTATCTCGATTTCGATACAGAGAATGTCGATACCTTTTTGCCGCGCCTCTTTGCGGAAAGACAAAAAGAGGAAAAAGAAAAACAAAGAGGTAAAAAGGCTGATGACGGAAAGGTCGATCTCTCTTTTCTGACTCTTCTGCCGCGTACAGAGCTCACATTTTCGGTCGCGAACCTTAAATTCGATGATTTCTGGCCGTGGGATTTCCACGCCCATATCAGGACAACGCCGACGCGGGTATTCATCGAGCGGTTCAATTTCTTCCACAAAAACAAGGTCAGTATCTCGCTCGACGGAGTCTTCCCGTTCAGTGAGAGGAGGGTCGTCGGCAACATCAAGCTGTACGACTTCGACTTTGACAACTGTCTGCGCCGTATGGGGACCAGCGGACTTGTCAACATGATAATCACAGGCGACATCAAGTATGTCTTCACGATCGACAACCTTCTTGCAAAGACGTGGGAAAAGCTCGTCGTTACAGAGTTCGACGTCATGAACAAGAAGATCCTCGACCTCCCGAGACCTCGCTACGACGTCACCGGTCAGACGGATATCGGACCGAACGGAGTCGATCTCAATTCTGCGGATGTCGTGACGAAGAACGAGGCTTCGCACATCAAGATCCGCGGTGCGCACTTCGGTTTTGCCGATACGATGAAGTTCCATTTCCCGATCGTCAAAGGCTCTTGGATCGACCTTGAGGATGTAAAGATGATCGCCGGTTTCGAGGTCAAGGGGAAAGGTCCGCTCGAGGTCCTGCTTACCTCATTTTATAAAAATCCGGTGATTACGAGCGATCTTGATGCCGAGGGCTGCCACTTTGCCGGTTTCAACGCCGAAAAGTGCCACCTCGGAATAAACATGCAGGATTTTTTGATGACCTTTGACATCAAGGAGATCCGTCAGCGTTCGATTTCATCTAAAAATTCAATGATTTCAATAGATTTTGAAGACCCCAACATGGCGGTAGCGTTCAAAATAAACAAAGCGGAAGGCAACTTGAAGGATTCGGGAGAGGTCTTCGGAGTCGATACCGGTTCCCTTTTCGGTCATGTCTTTCTCGATGCCTCGGGCAGATTTTCAAACGGGCTGGCAAGTCTCAGGGGAGAGCTCAAAATCAGGGATTTCGTCAAGAAAAATTTTGAAACGAACGAGACCATGAAGCTTCTGGATTCGATAGAGCTAAGGCTTTCCGACAAGGATTCAAAGGAGCTGGAGGCGGAGGCTGCGGCACTTTACGGGAGGAACTCGATAAAACTCAAAGCCAGTATCGCCAAAAGCGATTTTGATACGAACCTTAAGCTCTGGTTCGACCAGTTTTATCCTGAAGATCTCGATTTTATCCCGAAGGATGTCACTTTCGGCAAGCCGGATCTCGATGTCGCTCTCACAGGCGTCCTGAATCAGCCGAATGTCACCGGAAAGCTGAAGATCCCGTCGATCCGGGCATACGATATAAAATTCGGCAGTCTCTCGGTCAATGCCGGATACGGCGGAGAATCGAAGCTCCTGACGGCTGACGGATCGCTGGGCAAGACAGTGAAGTTCGACATGAGCATGAAGGATTTTGATGTAGAAAACCTGCTCTTCAACATGAAGGTAAGAAATTTTGTCCACAGGATTTCAGATATTTACATTAAACTCTCGGCAAACGGTTCGGTAAAAAACAGAAAAATAAATGTCGATGTTTCGGATCTCAAGTTCCAGAAGGATTTCATTTTTGTCCAGAATGTGAAGCCATTCAACATTTCCGGCTTTATCGACGGTCTTAAAATCAGGGAGGAGACCCATTTCGACGGGGAGTTCCTGCACTTCTCCGTAGCCGGCGGGCTCTACGACTTCTCACCGGAGCTTGCGGTCAAGGGCATCTTCTTCTTCAGAAACATGAGGATCCTCGAGGAGTACCGGCAGAACAGCCTCTCCGGAAGGCTCCTCTTTGATCTTT
>JAGAAT010000155.1 GCA_017615095.1 bacterium | reverse complement strand
GCAGCCATTACCGGGCTCTTGCCTGCCTTATCCTTAAAATTGATAAGAGACTGGTTTTTAAGGAAAATTTCAAAAGCCGCTCTGTTTTCATCTTCGATCGAATCTATAAAACCGATGCCGTCCGGTTCATAGCCAAGGCTTCGCAAAACAGATTCGTCCGAGTTGCACGCAAGTGAAAAAGATAAAAAGACGACAAAAAGGGATAATGTGTAAAAACGCATGAGTTATTTAAACAATCGGCTGATTTTTTCTGCGGAAATACCGTCGGAAACCACTCCGTTTTCCGTAACAAGAGCAAAAAGCAACCCGGCAGGGACGACATCAAAACCAAGGTGCAGCCCGTGGCATCCGGTGTGTGCGATCCTGACTCCGTTGAAGGACAACAACTCTGAATCGCTGCGTTTTTCTATTACGATCGATCTGCCGTCGGGTATATTCAGGTCAAATGTTTCAAGCGGCATCGCCGAGATGAACGGGATTTTATGGAAGTTTGCGAGCACCGAAAGGGAATATGAGCCGATTTTGTTTGCCAGATCCCCGTTTGCCGCAACTCTGTCGGCTCCGATGATTATGAGGTCGACCTCGTTTTCGTGCATCAGCCAACCGGCGGTGCTGTCTGTGATAATTTCGTGAGGGATCTCCTCGCAGAGCATTTCAAATGCCGTAAGTCTTGCTCCCTGAAGGTAGGGACGTGTCTCATCGACCCAAACCTTCCCGACCAGCCCCTGTTTGTTCAGTGCGCGGATCACCGAAAGAGCCGTCCCTGAACCGCATGTCGCCAGAGCTCCGGCGTTGCAGTGGGTCAGAATTTTCAGCTTTTCGCCTTTGTAGATCCTTTTTTTGACAAAATCGGCGCCGATTTCACCCATCCTGATGTTTCTTTCGGCATCACGAAGGTGGACCCTCTTCGAAAAATCGAGAAAAATCTTGAAAAGTTCTTCGCGGCTTTTCGTACTGTTTTGAGAATAGATTTTTTTTGATTCTTCCAAAACGTTTCGAAGATTGACCGCTGTAGGTCTCGTAGCAAGAAGCTTCGCGATCTCTCCGTCAAAAGAGCAGGGGGGGGCAGCCGGGCTTCGAAAATAGAGTGCAACGCCGGCTGACGCAGCTGCTCCGATAAGAGGAGCCCCGCGCAGATTCATGTTTATTATTGCCGCTTCGACATCTTCGGGAGTTCTGCACTCGATGTACGTTGTCCGGTGAGGCAAAAGCAGCTGGTCCAGAACGAAGTAGGAATCTCCTTCCCAAAAAGCAGTCTGAGGAGTTTGAGTGACTGCCATAACTAGCCTTTGAAATGGGTGAAGATAAAGAATCCTGCAATGGCAAGAACAATAGCCGCAACTATGATTATCGGGATCAGATTGATCGATCTGCTCTTTGCCGGCGGCTGCATGACGATCGGTTTTATGTCCGTGACCTCTTCTTCTATTTCAAGGACTTCATCGTTGCGGATGCTTTTGATCCTGTTGTTGTCCATATCTTTTCTGAGCTTTTCCTTTCTCGTCTCTTCGGCAATAGCCTGATAGGGAGTCGGATCGTACTCTTCGCCCTTTTCAATGAATTCGAACAGGAAGTCTCCGATCCTGATCTCATCGCCGTTTCTAAGGTCTACGGAATTGATCTCCATGTCGTTCACGACAAGAGAGTAGTCGCCCTGATAATCGCCTTTGACCAGAAGATACATATTGCCGTCGAATATGATTTTCGAGTGAAGCGCAGGGATATCCGGTCCGAAAATATAGACATCGGCACTCGCATGGGAGCCGATAACGGTCTCGTTGGTCGTCAATGCAAAAACTTTACCGCCGATGTAGTTGTTTTTTGCAAGCAGGAGGTTGTCTTCGGCGATTTTTGTCGTTACGACAGAAACAGTTGTCTCTATAGCAAGAGGTGTCGTTTTCAAAAGCGAGTTTTCATCGTCCTCTTCTATGTAGATGTTGTAGTCGCCGGCAGATATTATATCGCCGATAAAGATCTCGGTGGCTTCCTCGATCTCCCGGTCGTTGACGAAGGTCGAATTGTAGCTTCCGCTGTCTGTTATGACGATCCGGTTGTCAACAAGTTCGAGCTGAAAGTGATGTCTGGAAATGTTTCGTTCATCGAGAACAAGATCATTGTTCGGAGCTCTGCCGACTGTAACCAAATTCCCGACAAAATCGTGGATCGATAGCTCGTTTTTGTCATTTTCAACAATCAATTTAATCACTTTCGTCACCTCATGCTTTTAATCTGCTGATTTAAAAGTTTTCTTATCTGCTTTGACGTCTCTTTGTCGTTCTTCTCTTTTAAAATCCGGTCTGCCTCTATGAGCGTATTCTGAATGACCTCGGTCTCGAGCAGCTCCAAAGATGATTTGAAGAAAAGCTTCAGAAGTTCATCCAGATAGCAGTGATAGCTTGCATAGCGGTATTGTTCGGATATGAATTTTCTTTCGCCTATTACAGATGTCCAATTTACATCGTGAGTCTCTTCGGAGTAGTGAAGTGCGGAAAAAAGCGGGTGGTACTTCTTCTGCAGAAAACCGAAAAGCTGCTCGGAAAGATCCTTCGTCTGTGCCTCTCCAAGTGTATCGGTCAGAGATTTTACGATGACAGACAAAATATCAAAATAAGTATAAGATGATGTAATTACAGGATCTTTTTGTTCTAAAAATTCAGATGCGGCAGCATGGACACCCTGTTCGGGATTTGCAGTTTTGTGGAATATCTGCGGTTTCGTGACATCCAGTGAGCTTAAATAGGCACCGAAAACTACAGGATCCTGCTCTGTAACATAACTTTTCAGATCCGGGTTGTAATAGACGAAGTCTGTAAAGCTGCCGTTCGTAAAGCGGACGGTGTTCATAACGATCCCGTGGCGGAAGCAGACCAGATCTTCACGCTCCGTATGTTTTGCGATCTCGCCGAGAAGATTGAGGAGTTCCGATGTGCTGCACTCAGAGTTCTCAGACATGCCCGAAGAAAGGAAATGGTGCAAAATCAGAAAAATCTGCTCGTCGTCGGCATTCAGTAGGTATATCCTGAGTTTTTCAGACAAAAGAGGTTCAAGGTTTTCCGACTGCATTATCTTTCCGCCGTCGTCAAAGCTGAAAAGGGCTGATGCCGCTATAGAGCCCTCCGAACAGAGAACATATCCTACCTTTTTGTCCGAAACGCCTAAAAACAGGGCACGGGAGACCTTGCGGTCACGAATCGTGTCATTTATTAAAGTCGGAAAAAAACGACCTTCAAAATCCGTCAACGATGAAATCACCGTCGTAAAGGGCAACAACATTTTTCCTCCGAAAGCGAAGTCGTAGACAAACCCTTTTAGAATTATAGCATTCTAAGCATTTTTGTAAAATGAAAAAAAAGACAAAAAAAGAAAAAAAATCACAGATAAATGTTGCAAAATTAACATAAACTTTATAAAATATATGCGCTTTATGCATAATTTGCTGCTTTTTTATATATGTTTTGTGAGGGATCTCAGATGAGATGGAACCTTGATGCGGTTTACCGCGGATTTAAAACAAAGGATTTTATTGAAGACTTTAAGAGTCTGGAAGAGGGGATTAGCGATTATAGACAGTGGATCGGCTCTCTTGATAAAAAGAGGTGCTGTGCGAAAATCCTCAAAACATACATCCAAAAGAGAGAGACGGTAGGCGAACTGCTCGAACGGTTGAAGGATTTTGCCGATCTGGTCTTTTCGGCAGAAACCGAAAATTCCGACGCATCGCATTATCTGAGCGTTTTCGAGTCGAAGTTCCAGCAAATCGAAATCATCGACTCCCAGTTCGTCTTGTGGCTTGCCGGACAGAAAATAGATGACAAGCTTTTTGAAGTTCCTGCCATCCGCGAATATGCCTTCCATTTCAACGAGCTTATCGGGAAAGGGCGGTTCATGCTGGATGAGAATGTCGAAACAGCTGTTGCAACGATGCAGGAGACAAGTTCCGTTGCATGGAGAGACCTTTATAAAAAGCTGACCGGGCTGCTGACTGCCGATTACTGCGACAAATCGGGCAAATGTGAGGAAAAATCGATAAATTATGTCAGGAATCTTGCCTTTTCAAACGATGTCGAGACGCGGAAAAGGGCTTTCGAGGCGGAACTTTCCGCATATAAAAAGGTCGAAAAATCTGTCGCTGCCTGCATCAACGGACTCAAAGGCGAAACTATCAACATCTGTAAAATGCGCGGTTGGAAAACGCCTCTTGACAGTGTTCTCGCTTTCAACCGTATGGAGCGCGAGACACTTGACGCCATGATAGAGGCGATCAAGCAGTATCTGCCAGTTTTCGCGAAGTATTACAGAAGAAAAGCGGAGCTTCTGGGCGATAAAAACGGTCTGCCTTACTACAACATGTTTGCTCCGATCGGCGTAAAATCGAAGAGCTCTTTCACTTTCGAAGAGGCTCAGCACTATATCATAGAAAAGTTCATGAAGTTCAGCAGCGAACTCGGTGATTTTGCGAAAAAGGTGTTTGCTGAAAAATGGATGGATGCAGAGATCCGTTACGGGAAAGTCGGCGGAGGTTTCTGCGAAAATATCTATTCGGTTTCACAGAGCAGGATCCTCGTGAATTTCAGCGGGACCTTCAACGATGTGATGACGATGGCACATGAGATCGGACACGCGTTCCACGGAAAAAATCTCTACGGAATGGGTTATCTCAACTTCAGATACCCGGCTCCGCTTGCCGAAACGGCATCTATTTTCTGTGAAACGATCGTCAAAAACTCGGCTCTTGAAGACGCAGACAGCGAAAGCGCATTTACGATCCTCGAGTCGATCATTTCGGCTGCGGGACAGACGATAGTCGACATCTACAGCAGATACCTCTTTGAATCCGCACTTTTTGCAAAACGGGCTGAGGGGCAGCTCTCTGTCGATGACCTCAACAACGAGATGGTTAATGCACAGAAGACCGCTTACTGCGGTGCTTTGGACGAGAAGTATCTCCATCCGTATCTCTGGCTTATAAAACCGCACTACTACGAGCCGAAGTGGACGTTTTACAACTTCCCGTACGCCTTCGGTATGCTCTTCGCGAAGGGGCTTTACGCAAAATATCTCGAAATGGGTGAGCAATTCACCGAAAAGTACGATTTCCTGCTTTCCGAAACGGGCAGAAGGAGTGTCCGCGATGTCGCAAAAATCATGGATATCGAACTTAACGACATCAAATTCTGGCTCAATTCTCTGGAGCTGCTGAAGCTTGATATCGATAAATTCATGGATGCTTCGGACAAGCTGCTGAATAAGAATAAAATCAAATAATTTTAACTGTTTTCGTATTTGTCCAGTGCTTCGGACATCAGTCTTTGACCGTGATTTATGATCTTCTCTGCTTTATCGAAATCGAAGACCATGTAGCTGTCCATCGGCAGCTCTACAAGCACGTCGGGGTGCATGAATTCACTCATTATGCGGCTGTTCGACTGGATCTGCATATCGATCGTGCGCATGACCATGCTGAGATAGTTGACATGCGGCGGGATCTCCTTGTTCAAGGCGTGTGAAAGGGTGTTCCAGACCTTATCGACTTTCTCTCCGATCTTTTTGTTTTTATCCAAAACGGAAGGTGCGTCGGGCAGCCTCCACTGAGTCTCCATGCTGCATTCCGCCGAAATGTTGATCCCGATCAGGATATCGTTACCGGTCCTCTCGACACGGTTCAGAGGCAGCGGATTCACGAGTCCGCCGTCGACAAGCAGACTCTCTCCGACGCGGACAGGCTCGAAGCAGAGAGGGATCGAAATAGATGCCCGGATAGCGTTGAAGAGCCATCCTGAGCGGAAAACGACCTCCTTGGATGTGGTCATGTCGGAAGCGATCAGCGCTACCGGTATCGGAAGATCCTCGATAAGGCAGTCGGGGACCCACTCCTTGATAGCTTCCATCACCTTATCGCCCTTCACAAGGTGCGAAAGCCCGATAGAAAAGTCTGTCAGCGAAAGCATCTGCCTGAGGGTCAGCGATGAAAACCACTCGCGAGCCTCGCTCAGCTTCCCGGCTGCATAGATCCCGCCGATCAGACTGCCGATGGAACAGCCCGAGATCGAGGTGATTTTGTAGCCGCGGCGTTCAAGTTCTTCGATCGCACCGATGTGCGCAAGTCCGCGGGCTCCGCCGCTTCCCAGAGTGAGCGCTACATTTTTCTTTTTCATTTTTTTTACTCAAAGCGATTAAAAAATAACGGAACAAAGTAGTAAAAAAAATGATATTTTCAACAGGTGCCCTTTTGCTGAACTTTTTTGACGATGGATTTTCCCTGAAAAGTTAATATGATGCCGCGGAATTAACTGTTTGCAGGCAATTTTCCGATGGAATCAGGTTTTTACAGACGCGTCTTCGGAATCGCAGTTCCGATAGCAGTACACAATTTAATGATTTCCGCGATAAACATGGCGGATGTCTTCATGGTGGGACAGCTCGGGGAAGAGGCGATAGCTGCACTCGGAATAAGCAACCAGCTGATGTTCCTGCTCATTCTCTTTCTTTTCGGGATCGGAAGCGGCGGTCAGATTTTTGTTTCGCAGTTCTACGGCAAGGGCGATCTGCTCAATCTGCGGCGCGTCATGGGTGTGATTTTGACTCTCGGGATTTTCATTTCACTTGCCGTTTTTACCGGGGCGCGCTTTTCCCCCGGATTTATTGTCGGGCTCTTTTCGCAGGACGAAAAAGTCGTCATGCTTGCCTGCGAATACCTGAAAATTGTCTCGTGGAGTTACATTTTTACGGCGGTTTCATTTATTTATCAGGTGGTCCTGAGAAGTACGGACAGTCCGCGTCTTCCTGTCTATTCGTGTGCCATTGCGCTTGTCATAAACGTTTTTTTCAACTGGGTTCTCATTTTCGGTCATTTTGGTTTCCCTGCGATGGGGATCCGAGGTGCTGCGCTTGCAACACTTATCGCAAGAGTGGCCGAAACCGCGTTCACGCTGGCTTACGCCTACATCAGAAATCTTGCCGCTGCTGCCGGATTAGGGGAGCTCTTGAGCGCGAAAAAAGATCTTATGAAACAGCTTTTTGTTACAGCAACTCCAGTTTTCTTCAATGAAATCACATGGGCTTTGGGAATTATTGCACTCAACTGGATCTATGCGAAACTCGGGACCGAATCGATTGCCGCGATCAACATCTCCGACAGCGTGACGAAACTTTTCTTCGCCGCTTTCATCGGAATCGGCAATTCCGGTGCCGTCGTTTTAGGGCACGACATCGGAGCCGGAATCGAACCAGGAAAAGTGTGGAACACCTCAAAAAAACTTGTAAAAATTGCAATTTCGACCGGCGTTTTTCTCTCGTTTCTTCTCTTTTTTTTCACAGACCCGATACTTTCAGTTTACAATATTTCGGAAAGTGTCTGCGATCTGGCTTACAAGAGCACCCTTGTCTGGATACTTTTCCTGCCTGTAGTCGCATTCAATAATCTCAATATTGTCGGTATCTTACGCAGCGGAGGCGACACGAAGGCTGCGTTCCTCATCGATGTCGGTGCACTCTGGCTCGTATCGGTTCCTGTCTCTTTTATCGGAGCTGTTCTGTTCCAGCTTCCGCTTTACTGGGTCCTTCTTCTCGGAAAGATCGAGGAAGCCATAAAATTCGGCTGGGGCTTCAAACGCTACATCTCGAAAAAATGGATCAAAAATCTGGTTAAGGAACTGAACTGAGAATTTGTTGCGGTGTTTCTGTTTTTTATTCTTCCGCGGTGAAGCTTATGATTTTTGAGTCGATACCCTTGCCGCCGGGAGTGTAGTAGACGACGATGAAACGGTTCCCGTCAAGCTCTGCAAGCCCCGGATAGCCGCACTCGACTGCACCGCAGTCCTGGATTTCAATGAGATCAGACCATGTTTCGCCGTTATCGAGCGAATAGACCATCGAAACGGCTTCACGCGTAGCCTTCGTACCTTCCCAGTCGAGCCAGCGGAATGCGCTGATTATGACACCGTTTTCAAGTTTCAAAAGCTCCGGTGCATGGGCAACGAAGCCGAGAGACTGATAGTCCGACCAGGTTTTGCCGGCATCGAGTGAAACGCTCTGCAGGAGATCGCCCTTGCTGCTCGGCGAGGATCCGTTTGCCGATCTGACCTGGAGGATCCAGCGGTTCTCGTCGACTTTGAGCAGTGCCGGTTCCTGAAGCCAGATTTCATCGGCTCCGCCAGCCTCGACCGGGGTCATGGTCCAGCTTTTCCCTTTGTCCGAACTTTCGTAGAAGACGATTTTTGTCTTCGGAGTCTTTGCGAAATTGGACCAGTTGAGCGCGTAGCCGTAGTAGGCGGGGATGATGATCTTTCCCTCGTGTTCGACCATGCAGCTCGAGGTCGCGGCAAGCATCACCGGTTCGCCGTCGTCATCGACCCAGATGCCCTCTTCGTTCATCTCGGAGTGTCCGGAGTAGTCGAAAACGCCGTCATCGACCTGGACGGGTTCACTGAAGCTTGCGCCGTTGTCTGACGAAGCCGCAAAGAGGATGTGGTGGACCCACGGTTCGCTGTAGTCATCGGGATAGCGGTACTGGAACCAGTTGATGCCGACCCTGCCGTCTGAAAAGAGGACTACCGAAGGGTCGCGGTCGTCTATGCTCGAATCGTTGATGATGATGTCAGGATCGTCCCAAACTGTGCCGTCATCGGAAAAACTCGCAATGATCGCACCGCTTTTGTCCGCATGGGTGCTGCCGTTGCGGTAGACCGCCATCAGCCTGCCGTTTTTCAGCCTGATGACATCCGGAAAGGCGAAGTGACCAGAAAATTCCGCCACCTTCACCGCTTCGTCCGGGATATCGAATGTTATCGATTTTACAGCGTTCAGCGGCTCTTCTGCCGCATCGGAATCGTCGGTCGTGCCGTCAGTATCGCTGTCGGTTGCCGGAGTCTGATCTTCATCCGTTTTGCTGCCTGCCGAGCTTCCGCAAGCTGTGAAACCGACTGCTGCAAAAATGCAAAGTGCTGAAAGCAATAATGTTTTTACTATTCTGTACATACTTTGAACCCCGCTCCTTCTATTTCTGAACTCATGTCGCCTTCAGGCGTGTTTGCAACCAGATAGAGGTCGATATCACTTGTCGTGAATTTGATGCTTCCAGAAGCTGCCGGTGCGATGGAGACCGAATTGATTTCGACCGTTCCGTAGCCGACAAGCAGTACGCAGTCTTCACTGTCAGGCGTGAAGCTCTGGACCAGGAAATTCGCCTGATTCCCGTCCTTTACCCCGATATTCAGCCTCTTTCCGGCTTTCGCCTCCTTGATATCGATCCCGAAAGTGACGAACGGTTCGGTGATCTGACAGTTATTGTAGCTGGCATCGCAGTAAAATGAATTTTGGAAAACCTGAAGAGATGCACTGTCGTATGCTGCCGCGATCCAGTGGGTGTTTGCCTGATTATTCGGGATGTAGTAGGTTTCGCCGTTATTGAGCGGGACAGAACCCTCAAAAAGTGCGATCGGGTAAAGTTCGTTATCCATGTTAGCTGCTTCGTCGAGAGCCGACTGACCATTGTAGAGATAGTCAAGTGTCTGGGTCACAGCCTCTACCGTGCCGATCGACGGAACATTTGATTTAGCCTCACAGTTGTCCGTGAGCCAGCCGTTGCATTCTGCGCGGCAGGTCGCTGTCCCTCCGGTATAGCGGGAATCGAGTTCTGAGCATTCTACCGTCTCGGTGTCGCATGTTTCGCCGCCTTCGCGGACACCGTTCCCGCACTCTGCATCGCCCTGAGCGTCATCTGAATCCGTAGTTTCACCGTCCTGATTTTCGTTCGGATCCTGACCGTTCGGATCGTTGTCCGAAGCATGGTTTTCATCTCCGCTGCCGTCTGAATCGTTGTAAACGTTTTCGCCGTCATTCGGAACATCCGGATCGTCACCGCAGCCTGCAAAGAAGAGTGCTGAGGAAACAACTATAAAAAAAATCGTAATCAACTGTTTTTTCATGATTTCCTATTTGAATATGTGTTGATAATTTCAGCGGGTAAGGGGAGAACTACTGGGCAGGCTTTTCAAAAACCTCTTTGCCGTCAACGCATTTCCAACCCTGTTTTGCGAGCTCTTCGTGGTCGAAGTTGATGCCCTCCTTTGCGCAGTTCGCAAGAAGGAACTCCTCCATCTCTTTGAATTTGCCGACTCTGGAGTAGATAAGAGCCGTGTTGCCCATCTTCCTCTCTTTGTGGTTGATGTTCGCGCCCTTCTGGATGAGAAGCTTTACAAGGTCGGTGTGACCGTATTTCGCCGCAAGTGCGAGAACGTGCCAGCCTTCGTAGTCGTACTCCTCGATATCGACCTTCGGAGCAGTGATGTCTTTCCACTCGGTGTCGAAGGGGTTCCTTTCCCACCAGTTTTTGTGCTTTTCAGCCTCTCTGAGCTTGTCGAGCTCCTTTTTGGAGAGCCTTACGCGCTTCGTCCAGGTCTTTTTGCCCTCTTCGATGATGTAATCGGCAGTTTCGACAAGTCTCTTCTCCTTGCCGGGATCCTTCGGGTCGACCTCCTGCGCAACGACGTAGAAGAGCGGTCCTCTTACGTTTTCGCCGTCGGTCTCTTCAAGTCTTGCACCCTTTGAGATGAGGAACTTCATGATATCGACATATCCGCCCTCTGCCGCATAGTGGAGAAGGTTCTTCTGGTCGCGGTCGTAAGAGGTCCTCGTGACTTTGCGCTGGAAGAGCATGTCGCGCTCCTCCTCCTTCTGTCCGAAAACGTAGATTATCGTTTCACGGCTCTGCTCGACATCGTCGATGAGGACCGGCGAACCCTTCTGGACAAGCAGTTTCACAAGATCGAGGTCGCCCTTTTCAACTGCATAGAAAAGCTCGGTTTTCTGGTGAAGGGTGACATCTTTCTTGTCGAGGTTCTCGATGACCTCTTCCATTCCGGGCTGTACCTTTCCTTCGATTTTCAGAACGAGCGGTTTTTCGTCGATCTTGAGAGGTTTCGGCTTCCAAACCTTTGCGCCCTTGCTCAAAATGTACTTCGCGAGATCCATTTTGTTCGCCTTCATCGCGAAAATAAGAGCCGAAAGGTCATATTTATCTGTTGCGTTTATGTCTGCGCCCTTGCCGAGAATGAAGTCGACGATCTCTTTCGAGCCGCTCTGAGCCGCCATCATCAGCGGAGTCCTGCCGAAGTTGTCAGCCTGGCTTACATCAGCACCGTGCTCGACGAGAGAGGTGACGATCTCAAGGTTGCCTTTTCTTGCAGCAGCCATCAGCGGGTTGTCGCCGTCATCACGTTTGGTGTTGACGTTGGCGCCCTCTTCGATGAGGTAGTCAACGACATCTTTTCTGCCTTCGCTTGCTGCCATGTAGAGCGGAGTCCTGCTGCGCTCGTCTTTCGTATCAACAAGTGTTCCTTTGCCGATTTCCGACTTTACAGCCGAAAGGTCGCCTTTTGCCGCCGCGTCAACGATCGCGGGGAGCTCCTCCTTGACCTGGTCATCGACAAATTTCGGTTTTTCCTTCTTCTTGGCCTCTTCAGCCTCCTTGAATGCCTGATTCATCTTCGCTGTCTCTTCCATTTTCTGCTTCATCGCATCCTGACCGTTTCCGCAGGCAGCGACGACACACGCACAAAAAACAACTGCGAGCATTTTTTTGATCATGTTTTTTTCTCCGGTAAAAAGTTAAAGAACAATCGTCCGTTTATACCTTTGAATTATCATTTTACAACAATTCGTGTACGTTTTTTTCTTGTTATTATCCCTTATTTGGTATTATCGCAAGGTACATTTTTTTTGCGGAGGTGACAAAAATGAAGAAATTTTGGCTGATTTGTGCGCTCTTTGCGGCACTTTTTTTAGTTTCATGCGGCAGTGAGGAAGATGACCCGGTTGCAACTGATACAGGCGATTCCGTTTCAGACAGCGGTTCATCCGACTCCGGTTCCGATTCCGGCTCAGACTCAGGATCTGATTCCGGTACGGATACTGCTCCGGATTCTGGCAATTCCGGTCCGGACGGCGAACCTGACACCGGCGACACAGACGAACCCTTCGTCTGCCCGTGCGGAGCCGACGACCTTGATCCGGACGGAGACGGCATCCCGAACGGAGTAGAGGGCTGCGACGACTTTGACGGCGACGGTCTTCTGAACTGCATCGACAACGACAGCGACGGTGACGGCATTTCCGACAAAGATGAGTGTCCGGAGCTTCCGTGCAGAGATACCGACGGTGACGGTCTTCCGGATTATCTCGACAGAGACAGCGACAACGACGGATATCCTGACAAAAAAGAGAAGGAGACCGGCACGGATCCGCTCCTGAAGGATACCGACGGCGACGGCTCCGACGACCTTGCCGAGATAGCTTACGGTTCAAGTCCGACCGATCCGGCAGACACGATCCCGGCAGGTATTTTCTATGTCGTCCTTCCGTATAACGCACCGGAAGATGTTACGAGGGTCCTGACCTTCTCGACAAAAATCGAGGCGGTAGATATCGCGATCATGTTCGATGATTCAGGTTCGATGAGCGACGAGATCGGCAACCTCAAGGAGGAGGTTAAGGCATCCGTTGTCGATGCGATCGCCGAAGAGTTCGGTTCAAACGAGTTTGCGGCTTACGGTCTTGTCCGTTTCGGCTGGGAAAAGCCGTACATCGTCGAGCAGACTATGACTTTCGATGCGGATTCAGTCAAGGCAGCCATCGGTCAGCTGAAAGGCAACCAGGGGAACGAACTCTTTATGCACGCGGCGTATCTTGCTGCGACTGGCGAGGCATACAACGCCAAGCTCTATCCGTGTGCAATGGGAAAGTGCGATGAATCGGTAGCGATGGGAATGCTGAAATCGACAACTTACAACGTTACCAAGGCTGACTGCACAGGTGAGCTCGGAAATGTCGGCGGTCTCTGCTTCAGAAAGAAATCCATGCCGATTTTCATCACGATCACGGATGAAGAGTACGACGACTGTATAGATTTTGTCGGTATCCCCGCTTCGGGAGTCGGCTTCAACACACAGTGCATGTATGATGCCGGAGCAAAGAAAATCACAGTTGAACAGGCACTCGGAGCACTCGGCGGCATAGGCGCGAAATTCATCGGGATCGATTCAGGCTTCACGAAACCGGACAGCAGCGGAAACAGCGGTTCATCGTCAACTCCGCAGCCGACCTACGATGCTTACGACGGATTTTTCCAGGTATTTTCCGAATTCACCGGCAGTCTTGACGGCGACGGCAAACCGTTCCTTTACCACACGGAAAATTCAGACGGAACAGGGATCGGCGGTCAGATCGCTCTTGCAGTCAAGCAGCTCACGACCTGGCTCGATATGGATGTAACGACCGGCAAGCTCAGCGACGAATACTGCGGTGATGTCAGTGCGGCCGAATTTGTAAGGTCTTCGACGACGCTCTCTTCAGATCCAGAGCTCGACCACAATGAAACGACATTCTTCTCTGTCCCGCAGGATGCAGAGGTAACTTTCGACGTCCACTTCTATAACGATTTCTGTCTCAATCCGACTGACAAATGGGCTGAATACGAGGCAAGCGTTTCGGTACTCGGTAACGGCGGGTACCTTTCAAGCCGCCTCGTTCACGTCGTTGTTCCTGAATCGACCTCGAAGTAATACTGATTTTTTCTTTACGATCTAACTTTTTGAATTTATTCGATTTTATTCCTAGAAAATTCCGATTTCGTTGAGAAGAACGATCGCCAGCAAAACGGGTGTGACGAATCTTGTGACGAAAAGTATGACCTTGAAAGTCTTTGTCTTTCCGAAATCGCTCTCCTTGACGGAAGTCGGTATAGCCCAGGCAAAAATAATGATCGTCGCAAGCCCTCCGACCGGCATCAGGTAATGGGACGTAAGACCGTCAAAAATATCAAGGAACCCCTTGCCGTTGATATTCAGCGAAGAGACCGCGGACAAAATACCGAGAAGCCAGATCAGGACTCCGAAGAGGATCGTCGATTTCATGCGTGACCATTTAAACTCGTCGACGCACGAAGAGACGCAGACCTCGAGAAGAGATATCGCACTCGTGATTGCGGCAAAAATAACAAGTAAAAAGAATAGTATAGCCAGTATCCTGCCGCCCGGTATCCTGGCAAAAAGGACAGGAAGCGTCTTGAAGATCAGGCTGGGACCGGAGTCGGCTTCGAGCCCGTTCGAAAAGACGATAGGGAAGATGATCAGCCCCGCCATGGTCGCTATGACTGTATCGATCGTCGCGATCTGGAGAGATGTTTTGAGGTATGAGACCCTGCCTTTTTTATCAATGTAGCTTCCGTAGGTTATCATCGCACCCATCCCTAGCGAGAGGGTGAAGAACGCCGTTCCCAGAGCCTCCAGCATGGAGTGTCCGGTAACCTGTGAAAAATCGGGATAGAACATGAACTTGACTGCCTGACGGAAGCCGCTTGAAAACGCAGAATAGACCACAAGCACGATGAGCAGGACGCCGAGAGCCGGCATCAGGATCTTGCTGACTTTTTCGATGCCCTTTTCGACACCTTTGATGATGACGAGAACGACTATCAGCATGACAAGCGAGTGCCAGCCGATATTGATCCAGGGGCTTGATGCAAGTTCTCCGAAGAGCCCTTTGATCGATTCGTCGGAACCGGAAAATCCGCCGAGACTCAGGAAAAAGTAGTGAAAGATCCAACCCGTGATGACAGAATAGAAAGAGAGGATCAACGTTCCTGTCAGAACTCCGGCAAAACCTACCGGCGAGAAGGGGATCCTGCCTGTCTGAAGGGTTTTGAAGGCTGAAATCGGACTCTTTTCTGTTTTGTGTCCGATATAGATTTCGGCGATCATCAGCGGGATACCCGCAAAAAGAACGGCCGCAATGTAGATGAGATAGAAGGCTCCGCCGCCGTTCCTGCCGACGACGTAAGGGAATTTCCAGATGTTCCCGAGCCCGACAGCGCTTCCGGCAGCCGCCAGAATAAAGCCGATCCTGCCTCCCCAGTTACCGCGTGATGACATGAAATCCTCCGAAAAAAAATTAACAGGCGGAATAATACCCATAAAAGCAGAATAATGAAAATTTACTCTTTTTGCGGATGGTTCCGCTTTCACGACTCTTAATGCGCATTGTTGCAGAAAATAATAAAATCCCTACTATTCACTCTGAATTGGTTTGAGAGGATGAAAATGACCCGCTTGATTTTGGCTTCAGGTTCGCCGAGAAGGCTCGAACTGCTCTCTGCCTTCGATTTCGATATCGAAGTTATAAAACCTCAAGTAGATGAAATAATTGATAAAAATCTAGAACCAGGCGAAATCGTCAAGTCACTGGCTATGCAGAAGGGCGAGGCAGTAGCAAAAAGGCTCGGCAGCACGGACTGCCCGGTTTTAAGCGCCGACACTATCGTCGTCGAATCAGGAGAGATCCTAGGCAAGCCGGCGGACCGCGCCGATGCTGTCAGGATGATATCCAGGCTTTCAGGCAGGACTCACGAGGTTTTTACCGGAGTCGCCATTTTTTATAAGGGACAGGTCAAAAACTTTTTTGTACGGAGTGAAGTCGTTTTCCGCGATCTTACTCAAGACGAAATCGACTCCTACTGTGATTTGAAGGAGCCTTACGACAAAGCCGGAGCCTATGCGATACAGGGAACGGCGGCTTTTATGATCCGCTCCGCGAACGGCTCCTATTCAAATATTATCGGGCTTCCGGTATGCGAAGTCGCCGAGGCGTTGAGAGATTTGAAAATTCAATTCGGAGTAAACAAAAATGGATAGAAACAAGCTCTATTACATCGCACTTGCGATAATCCCGCTGCTCTTTTCGATGATAGTCCACGAGGTCGCTCACGGCTGGATGGCTTACAAACTGGGCGATACGACTGCCAAAGATGCCGGAAGACTCACTTTGAATCCGCTTGCCCACCTGGACCCCATGATGTCGGTCGTCGTTCCGCTTCTCACATATCTCCTTGCAGGTGTGTTTTTCGGCGGCGCGAAGCCTGTTCCGTTCAATCCGTATAATTTTTATCGGCATGTGAACATGAGGAAAGGGACGATGTGGGTCGCAGCGGCTGGACCTCTGAGCAACATCGTT
>JAGAAT010000154.1 GCA_017615095.1 bacterium | reverse complement strand
TTTTTTTCGAGGCGAAAAATGGAAAGATTGTATCCTATTCTTCTTCTTGTTGCGGCAAATGTCTTCATGTGTTTCGCATGGTACTGGCATCTTAAAATCAACGACAAACCTATTTTTTTGATAATCCTGTTAAGTTGGGGAATAGCGTTCTTTGAATACAGCATTCAGGTACCGGCAAACCGTTTGGGCTACAAATTCTACACTGTAGGTCAGCTCAAAGTCTTGCAGGAAGTCATCACCATGATCGTTTTCGCCTTTTTCTCGGTTTTTTACATGAAGGAAAAACTGACCATGGATTTTCTTTACGCCGCTTTATGCCTGGTCGGCGCCGTATTTTTCATGTTCCGTCACGCTCTTTGACCTAAATAGGTTGACCAAATCTAAAACACGGCTATATTTGCCAGTCTTTTTTGAGAGGTTGTTATTATGAAGAAAAAAGTCATTTTTATCGTTTTACTCGTCGTCGCGCTCCTGGCGGTTGCCGGCGGTATCTATCTGACAAAACAGGAGCAGAACCTTGACGGTGCTGCCAAAAAAATCGAAGAGGTCACCCGCAAAGCTCCGGAGCAGAAAAAAATAGACGACAAGAAAATCTTTATCAAAAAGAGCGGTCTCATGGACAAGAGAGCTCTCAGAAAGACCTTCAAACTGCGTCAGGACAACCTTCCTCAGAAGAAGGACGAATCACCCAAAACATGCAGCGATAACTAGTCGCGAAGCTGGATCCTCAAACGTTTTCAGACAGATATTTTTAAGAAATTTCAGGGACGTTATCGATTAGAACGGCAGATCGTGGTCATCGTCATCGAAATCGGGAGCCTTGGAGTTGTCTCCCTTTGCGGAGGCGTTAGGCGCTGATTCATAAACGCGCTCGCCCGATGCCTCTCCGACGGATTCCTTTGAATCGAGGAAGTTCACGGAAGTGGCGACGATCTCGGTCGAAGACTTCTGGGCGCCGTCTTTATCGGTGTAGGAACGAGTCTGGATCTTTCCCTCTACATAGACAAGCGAACCTTTTTTGAGATAGCGGGCAATATTTTCAGCCTGACCGCCGAAAACGACGATCCTGTGCCATTCGGTCTTTTCCTCGAAGGAATCACCTTTTTTGATGCGTTCCGAGGTAGCCATCGTGAAGCGGCAGACGGGGAGTTCGGAGCTGGTATATCTCTTCTCCGGATCGCGTCCGAGCCTGCCGATAAGCATAACTTTATTCAAGCTTGTAGTCATCGCGTCACCTACATCTTGGTTTTCTGCTGTTCCTGGATCTGCTCACCGCGTACAGCCGCCAGCATCATGTTGGCATTCTGGTTAAGGTTAGCCTCAACGCCCTTTGCATCGTTGTTGAAACGGTATCTTGTGTTGCCGTTGATGATCTCAAGCATACCTTCCATGAATCTCGTGATCGGCTTGTTGTTGAGCTCGTCGAAGATGTAAATGCAGACAAATGTTGCGAAAAGAGCGAGGCAGACGATCAGGATGAAAGTGCGGAACTTCGCATCGATCGGAGCCAGAAGCTCATCCTTTGAAGCCATAACTGCATAGAAGTAAGGCTTTTTGCCGCTGAGTGACGGATAACGTGCAATGCTGACAAGGTATGTCCCGTCCTTGAACTCGATCTCGGTGCTGTCGTAGGGCTTGTTGTCCTCTTCGATCGCATCGGTAAGAGCGGGCATCGTGGTGATGAAGTTCTTCAGCTCTTCGTGAAGACCTGTCGGGAGCGTGCTGCCGAGAACAGTCGTGTGGTCGAAGATGGCGAACTTGTACTGACCGCCGTAGATCGCATCACTGAAAAGCGCGGTGTTTGAAGATCTTGCACTGTTCGTATCTATTACGTCAGCCGAGAAGTAAACACCGATAACCTCTCCGTTTGAAATCATCGGAGCAGCAGCTACCAGATAGGTTTTGTCCTTGATTTTGACGATATCGCGGTTCGAACGTCCGTTGAGGGCATTCTCGAAAAGGGCTTCGTCGCTGAGGTTGATGCCTCTGAAGAGACCGTCGTTATCCTTTGCAACGATGTTTCCCTTTCTGTCAGCTACGAAAACCGTATTTCCGTCATCGTGAAGCTCGTACATGACGTTGAGCTCGGTCTCGAGGTTGTTGATAAAATTCTGAGCCTCCTGGTTCATCTGAACGCCGTTGGTGAACGAGTCGAGAACGCTTGCGCTTACAGCGTCCCATTTCGCAGGGTTGAAAGCCTCCAGAAGTTTTACGCTTCTTGCGTTTGTTTCGGTCCTGCGAACCTTTGTAAACTTGCCGTACTCAGCGATTTGGTTGTATACCAGCACCGACTGAGAGATCGATTTCGTTGCTGTCGAAACAGCATCCTCCTTGAGTTGCTCAACAAAGAAACAGTCGGTCGTGAAAAAGATTACCGCTGTAAGAATGAATGTCAGAACGAAAAGCTTCAGTTTCATAACTCCTCCTGATTTAAAACGACATAACGTCCGCAAATTTTATAATCACCTTTGCATACGATCGAAACAGCTTTGGAGAGCAGGATGTGTTCCTGTTCAAGGATCCTTGCCCTGAAAGTATCGTCAGTATCATCATTTTTTCTGAAAACCGGCTGCTGAAGGATGATCGGTCCGCCGTCGAGAGTACTGTCGACAAAGTGAACGGTACACCCTGAAACCTTCACGCCGTACTCAAAAGCCTGAGACTGCGCATTGACGCCCTTGAATGATGGCAGAAGCGACGGATGGATGTTTATGATCCTGCCGCAGAAGCCCTCAAGGAAACGGTTCCCGAGGACCTTCATAAATCCGGCGAGGACCAGCAGCCCTACGTCGTAAGGCTCGATCGCCTTCAGCAGTTCAGCCTCGTAATCTTCACGCGTCTGCTCCTTGCGCTTGAGCAGAACGATGGTTTTTATCCCCATAGCCTCCGCCTTTTCCAGACCCGGCGCACTGCGCTTGTCGGAGAGAACAAAGCTTATCTCCTCGACCCCGTCAAGCTTCCTGTCCAAAAAATTGCGGCAGACGGCAACCATGTTGGTCCCTGTGCCGGAGATAAAAATCCCTACCTTCAACTACATTCTCTCTTCTATAAATTCAATAACTTCGCCCTTTGCAGGAGTCCTTTCCGGACCCTTTCCGTCGGCGCTGAACGTATAAACCATGCTCTTTCCGTCACCGTATTTCATGCGGTACTGGATCTTCTGGCGGGCAAGCGGAACCATCCTGATAAGCGGCGGTTCGATACCGAGACCGTCGGCATTCGCCGCCAAAGTCAGCATACAGCCCTCGCCGTAAACTCTGAAAAACGCCTCCTCGATATTCAGGCGGCACATTACATCGTTTTCACGGACATACTCGTTGATCTTCTGGGAGATGATCTCCGGCGCGTAGCAGGATTTACCCTTTTCCGAATCATCAGGCAGTATCAGCTGATAGGCAGTCGGACAGAGAACTTTGCTGTCAACGGACTTCTGTTTGAAATAAATCGGGATCCCCGTAGGAACGCTGCATCCCTTCTCGCAGTTTTCGATCAGTTTGTTGTCGATCGACTGGAAGATCTCGACCAAACCGGCAGTCTGCTTGATATCGACCCTTGCAGTGTCGCCTTCGCCGATGGTGATGGTCCCGTCGTGCAGGAGCCCCTGTTTGAAGTTGGTGGTATAGGGCTTGATCGTCTCGAGGTTCGTGTACTCTATTGACTTGAAATCGACCGAAACGGTGTGTCTGCCGCTTGTGATCGACCTGATCATTATGCAGTTGGGATCCTTCGAGATCGGTCCGAATTTCGTATGCTCGACGCCGTCGATCAGAACCTTGAAATTGCGGATATAGATATCGCGGTCACCGACGCGCCTGTAACCCTTTTTCTCAGCCTCTGCGGAGTTCGTCGTCGAAATCACAAAAGGCTCACCGTTCCTATCCAAACATGCCTTCAATGCCGAAAGAGGTGTTGCAGCGAACAGGTCTATCGACACGAGCCAAATAAAAAACATCAACCAAATAAAGGACTTACGCATTACTAAAACTAACCTCGCTTTACATTAGTCCATCACTAAAAAAATAACCTGCGCATTATAATGTTGAATACTTTTTTGTAAACAAAACGGGTGCTCCCGACTGATTTATTTTTAAAAATGCTCCGTCAGTATATGTTTCCGACAAGCCCGACACACCTTTTGACCTCCTTTATGGTCTCGATCGCGACATCACGCGCCCTTTCGCTTCCGCTCTTCAGGACGCCCCTGAGATAATCGGGATTTTTAGCCAGCTCTTCGCGTCTCCTGCGCATCGGGTCGAAAAATTCATGGACAGCGGCAAGCAGCGCCTTCTTTGCGTGGCCGTAGCCGTAACCGCCGGCTCTGAGTTTTGCCGCCATCTCGTCAGCCTGCTCCTTTGGCGCAATGAGTCTGAAGATTTTGTAGACGTTGCAGAGCTCAGGATCCTTGGGCTCCTCAAGCGGCGTCGAATCGGTAACGATCCCCATGACCTGCTTTTTCAGATCGGCGTCCGTAGCAAACATCTCGATGGTGTTGCCGTAGCTTTTCGACATCTTCTGCCCGTCCGTCCCCGGTACGACCGCAACACTGTCGGCGATAAAGGGTTCCGGAATGATGAAGAGGTCGCGCTGATAGTGGAAGTTGAAGGCACCCGCGATGTCCCTCGCGATCTCGACATGCTGCTTCTGATCCTTTCCGACCGGAACGACATTCGATTTGTAGAGCAGGATATCGGCCGTCATCAGCAGCGGATAGTAGAAAAGCCCGACGTTGATGACCTCGTTTTTTTCGGTCTTCTCCTTGTAGCTGTGAGCCCGCTGCATGAGCCCCATCGGCGTGTAGTTCCCGAGGATGAAGGCAAGCTCGGCAACCTCGGGCACCTGAGACTGCAAAAAGATCGTGCTCTTTTCCGGGTCGAGCCCGAAAGCAAGGTAGTCCAGCAGGATATTCCAGGTGTTCTCCTCCAGTTTTTTCGGATCCGGAAGGGTGTTGAGCGTGTGATAATCCGCCACGAAGTAGAATCCTTCGTAATTCTTCTGCTGCATGATCTCGAACTGGCGTGCCGCGCCGAAGTAGTTGCCCAGATGCAGCGTTCCCGTTGGTTTTATTCCAGACAGTGATCTCATAATCTCTCCTAGCCGCCGATCGACGGTTCCCAAATAAGGTTTATCGAAAATGTATAGTAGCCCTCTTCGTTGTACATGAAATTCGCATAGGCAGCCCCGAGCATCTGCTTGTAGAAACCGACGAAAATCGTCTTTGTCGTCGTGTACCAGCTCATCTCCCTGACGAACGCGATGTTGTTGAAGCCTATACCGGTCCTGAACCAGGCGTGGCGGAACTCGAGACCTGTGTAAAAATCGAAGCCCTTCATCGTCCCGCGGGGATTCGGATAGCCCTCGTTCTCCTGCTGAAGGTGGTACTGCCAGCCGTTGTTGATGTAGATCATGTTTTTGATGTTCACCTCGACGTTCCAGCTGAGCTTCCGCGGGACGTCCCTTCCGGCAAAGGTCCATACATCAAGTGCCGCAAAGCCGAGATAGACGAAACCGAGGATGTTCCCCGTGATCCCGATATCGAACGAGTGGGAGTTGAAATCCTTGATCTGACGCGGTGCGAAGTCGCCGATGTAGTTGTTCATGTTGATCCCGCCGTAGATAAACCCGGGCCAGATCGGGAAGGCGAAGTTCGTTTTGATGTGGTGCAGCCCTGCGTTGTACGAGTAGAGGAGACCGCCGCCGACGACCGTCGTTTTGGAGTCGTTGACAGAGACCGACATCGCATCCAGATACTGGTAGATCGCCGAAATCGAGAAGAGTTTGTCGAGCATCGTCGCAGCAGGATTCATCACGAAACCCGCATTGTAGCTCAGCAGTGCGCCGCAGCCCTTTCCGCAGTTCTGGACATCCAGCGCGTGACGGAGCTCCCTTGAACGGTTGCCCCACGATGTGTCCGTCACCTTCGCGAGCGGATCGTTGTCTTCATTGAAATAGTCGGCACCGAAAACTGAAAAACTCAGGAGCACCGATATCAGAAAAAGAGATCTCTTTATCCTCATTTTACCTCCGTAAACCGCCTTCCGAAAAGCTCTTAACCCTGATCTTCATTCCGCTCAGGAACCTGAAGACCGAGAGAGAGACCTGTTCGCGGGAGCTGCTGTCCGCCCCGCCGTAAATTATCGTTATCCTCGCCGCGTCAGCCGGGACAAGACTGAAAGTCGAATCGACCGGTACCCAGCCGGTATCGCCCAGAGCCTCGTTCCAGTTGTGGAAGAAAAACTCGCCGTCCGAAGTCATGACAAGACCGTAAACCATCTTGGTCGGCACACCCAAAGCCCGCATCAGCGCCGCAAAAAGCGTTGAATGTTCGGTGCAGTCGCCGCTTTTTTTCCGAAGCACCTCGCTTGCCGTAAGGTTGGTGTGGTCGTAGTTTTTGTTCGAAATATAGCGGCTGACGAACTTCGCGACACGCTCTATCTTTTCATCCCTGCCGGCTGCTTTTCCGGCGATCCGGTTTGCCGTCCTGACTATCTCAGGGTCGTTGCTGTCCTCGTAAAGATTGGGCATCGTATCCTCTTTTTTCGGGGCATCCAGACAGTTCTGACGGGTCGCATCGACCGTTATTTCTCCGGTCGCAGGGTCCTTTTTCTGAAAGCAGGTATCCGGGATCGTTGAAAAACTTTCGCTCCCGACATGGAAGACGACCCTCCCCGCCTTTCTCGGGTCAGGGATAAACAGACCTAGGTTGACGATCTTCGATTTTTCCAGGATATCTGGGACGGATGACGAAACCGCGCCGCCGTCCGGGAGCACGGCACCCTTTCTCCTGTAGACCAGCAGCCCGTTCTGGACCTCGGATCTCACGACCTTTCCGTTGACAAGAGTATACCTCATCGGGATCCCCTGGTAGACGACCGTCACGATGACCGATCCGTCAGCACCCTTCTGACCGGAATAACTGATCTCCGACTCGCGCAGGCTCTCCTCCGAGATGATCTTCGCCCGTCCGCCCTTCAGAAAATCCTCCGGGCTGAGTTTCCTGAAAATCAGGCTGAAAAATGTTGCGCCGCTGCTGAGCTTAACCGACGATTTTTCGCTCTTCGAACCGCGGGTTATCTCCGTGCTGAAAAGACCGCTGCTGTTTACGCCGCGCAAAGTCTCCTTCGACGACATGTCGCGGACGACTGATTCTATCCGCTTCGGTTCGAAGGAGAGACAGTCCGCAGAGAGCTTCGTCGTCGTTGTCATTTCGACCGCGCCGCCGCCGCGCACTATCTTCATCGTCGCCCTGGAGGTGAGCTCGAGCTCGCAGCTGCCGTCCGGATTCCTCTTCTCGTTCCATGTATCGACGCTTTCGCCGATCTCGCCGCCGAGCATGTAGATAGTGAAGACATCCTCCTCAGCCGCAACGCTCAGTGTTAAAAACAAAAATAAAATCAGGATGTTGAATCTCCGCATCTACACCTCCGAAAGCTTTATGAAGGTAACCAGCTTCGAGTAAAGTGTCAAATCTATTTCGGAATTGATTATCTCTGCAAGCGTTCGTTTTTTCCGGATCCAAAGCGGCGAAAGTAACGATTTCGTCACAACGACGGGGCGCAGACCGTGTGAAAGGTGGCTGAAAAACCGCTCAGACGACCAGGTCAGGACAGTCGTACCCGCCGGAACTTCGGAAAAATCTTCAATATTTCTGCCGCGTTCTCCCAAAAACCCGCTAAATTCGCCAGCCCGTTTGTGGAGTGTGTAAAAATCCTGCTTCGGCGGATTGTAGATCATCACCTTTTCGTGATATGCGCCGTCGTTCCAGGCGTTGTAGAACCTTATGATGTTCCGCGTCAGCTGCAACGGCGACCTGAAAAGCCCGACATACTTGAAGGGTATCGCATCCGGCGGCACGTCAAGCGCCAGAAGCCCGTTGAACTCAGGATAGTCGAGTCCGGCAAGCTCGTGATCTTCCTTGAAAAGTCCGGCGCACCCGAAGAATGACGCCTCGTGGAACCCGATATCCAAAGCCCCCCTGACGACAAAAATCGAATCCGTTTCGTTGAGATGACCGAAGCTGAAAAAGGATTTCCCGAACTTGGAAAAGAGTTTTTTAAGATAGAAATATTCGGCACTTGCATCGTACTCAACGTATATCTGCCCCGAACCGGCGACTGTCGAATAGATCTCGTCAAGGAAAGATTTCTGGAGAGAAAGCAGGACCAGCTGCTCCTTTTTGTCATCTCTCAGATAACCCTTTTCGAGCGTCCCGAGAGCCGGCTTTTCAAACAAAAAATAGTCCAGGATATCGTCGGGCCGTTTGCAGCGCTTGACATGGTGGAGCTTCGGCTTCGACCCGCGTTTTTTCAGTGCCGCTGCGACCTTCCCGGCCGCAGGCTTGTCGGTGAAATAAACAATATTTACTGTTTTATCCATAGTTTATAACTTTTACCAAAATAAACATGACTCCCGCCGCGAAGTAGGCAGCGCGGTAAAATCTCCTCTCAGCAAGATACTTCTGCTGAGCCGGTTCCAAGCCGAAGCGGAGGAGTCTGAAAACAACGTGGCATACCCCCGCAGCGGCAAAAAAGGCGGCGGCTTTCGGAACCGCGCCGGTCAGGAGCAGCACGACGAGATAGAGCGTCGAAACAGAGGCTGCAGCAAGCGACAGGATCTCCCACTTCCTCTTTCCGAAGGTGACCGCGCCGGTCTTTATCCCCGTCTTCCTATCCGAATCGTAGTCGATAAGCTCGTGGTTCAGGTGTCCCGCAGCAAAGAGCAGGGCGAAATAGACCGAAGCCAGGACCGCGCCGGCATCGATCTCCCTGATGACGATGTAGCCCATCAGAAAGTGCAGGATCTCGCCCGCAAAGTGCAGAAATGTCCCGAGCAGAGGACGGTACTTGAACCCGATCTTCGGGAAAGAGTAGAGCGTCCAAAGCGCCATGCTGAGGGCTGCCATCCCGAGCAGCAGAGGGTTGATGCCCAAAAAACACGCGAACGAAACTATCAATGAAATCAAGAGAGTAACCACAAAGCTCCGTTTTCTGCCGCGAAGCCCCGCAAGCCTCTCGTTTTCAGTATCCTCGTCCGCCCCGCAGAGCCCGTTGCAGGCATAGATCGCAGTAAAAAGGGCGAAAATGCCGACAACGAACAGAAACGGTTCAGGTGAAAACAGCTGCTCCGGCTCGTCGAATGCAAAAATCAGACCTATGACCGGAAAACCCAGCATGATCGCGACCTCGACAAAGCGCGCCGATTTGAAAAATGCAGCAAGTTTACTCACACTACCCCCTTTTTACGCGCGAACTATACAGAATAACCGCAATTTTGAAAGTAAAGTAGGGAAAAGCCGGCTAAAATTTTCGCCTGAGCACCGCTCCGAAGAGGATATCGCGCTCGTGACCTGGGCTGACTCTGAAAAAATCGCCCTCGACGATCTCGGGAAGTCCGGCATCATCCGGCAGGCTGCCTCTCAATCTCTCAGCAGCCGGAAGAAGCTCGAAACCGGGATTTTCCGCAAGAAAACGCCCGACCACCATTTCGTTTTCCTCCTCCAGAAAGCTGCAAGTAACGTAAATAATTTCGCCTTTTTCCGCGACAAGCCTTGAGAACTTCGTCAAAAGCTCAAACTGGAGCGTTGCGATTTCCGCGACAGAACCGGCAGAGATCCGCCACCTGTCGGCAGGATTCCGCCTGAGGACTCCGCTCCCGCTGCACGGTGCATCGACCAGAACGGTATCGAACTTCTGGTTTTTGACCTCCGCAAACGGCTTCGCCGCGATGTCGGCTCCGGCGCGGGCAGCCCTCGACCTGATCTCGTCAAAGATGAAGGTCCTGTTGTCCGAGGCGGTGATCTTTATCCCCGGGAAGAGCGAGGCTACCGCCAGCGACTTACCGCCGCCTCCTGCGCAGGCATCGAAAAGAGACCCGGTTTCAGGGTTCACGAGACATGCGGCAAGCTGACTCGATTCATCCTGAAACTCGATCGAACCGTTTTCGTAACATTTTGAATTTTTTAAACTTTTCTGTGTTTGTTCAAGGATCAGGCCGCACGGTGAAATCGGACTTCTGAAAGTTGAAAAGCCCTCGTTTTCAAGCTCGCGCATCACCTCTCCGAGCGTATATTTTGCAGTATTCACGCGAAGATGGACCGCCGGTTTCGAGTTGAACCATGAAAAGGCGCCGCCGCCGAAACGCGCTTCGATCCTGCCGGCCAGAAACTGCGGGAAAGAACAGTTGAAAAGTGCATCGAATCCGCCCGATTTTTCGAGTTCTCCGACCTTTGCCTTCAACCCGTCATCAAGCTCATCTTCATAAAATTCAGAAACGATTTCAGCGAGTTCTTCAGGCTCATCTGCCAGGCTGTCGAAAAGGAACTTGTGTCTATGGTAGAAGAAGAAACGGTCGGCGAGCCAGATCCTGTCCCGCTTTCCGATCCGCCTTTCGCTGCAGAAAGACTTCAAAAAGAGGTCTGCTCTCCCCGACGGGTCGAAAAGACGCACTGCGTCGTTCAAATTCTCCTTCAGAAAACGATTGAATCTCATGGGATGTCCGCGATTTATAAAAAAATGGCGACCTTTGGGGGGCTCGAACCCCCGTTACCGGCGTGAAAGG
>JAGAAT010000153.1 GCA_017615095.1 bacterium | reverse complement strand
TACGGAGTAATCAAGCCGAACAGCGACAAGATAAGAATGGTGTTTCTTACCGGAATTTCGCGTTTCTCAAAAATGTCTATTTTCTCCGAACTCAACAATTTGGCGGACATTTCGATGGACAGGAATTTCGCTGCCATCTGCGGGTTTACTAAAGATGATCTGAACGAATATTTCGGCGAATACAAAGATGCGGCTTGTGAAGAACTTGAAATTTCACGAGATGAACTCGATGAACGGATAAAATTCTGGTATGACGGATACAAATTTGACGGAAAGACGCCTGTTTACAATCCCTTTTCAATGCTCAATTTTTTCTGGAGTAAAGAGTTCAAAAACTACTGGTTTGAAAGCGGTCTTCCAAAACTTCTGGTCGATTTTATCCGCGAGCACGGAATAGATGTGAAAGGGCTTGAGAATACAGCGATTTCAGAGCTTGATCTTAACAATTTCGATGCCTCCAGAATAAATATGAAAGCTCTGATGTTCCAGACCGGCTATTTATCGATTGTCGGAAAAAATGAAAACGGAAAATATATTCTTGATTACCCTAACGAGGAGGTCAGGCAGTCGTTTGCTGCCTATCTGCTTACAAATTTCACCGATCAGAAATATGGAAACCATGACGATAAAATGCTGGACTCTTTGAGGGCTGGCGATATTGATGCTTTTATTGTCAGCGTCAACTCTCTTTTGGCTTCGATCCCCTATCAGATAATCCCGAAAGAAAATAACGAAAACTATTTTTCGTCACTGATTTATGTTCTTTTGCGGACTCTGGGATATATGGTTGTTAGCGAGCTTTCGACATATCACGGCAGAGCCGATGCTGTCATAAAAACTAAAGATTTTATATATATTTTTGAATACAAAATGGCTCCTACAACTGCGTCAGAAGGCATAAACCAGATAAAAACAAGAGGCTATGCCGATGAATTTGCAGACGATCCGCGTAAAAAAATCGCCGTTTCGATCGTGATTGATAAGGAAAAACGCTGTGTCAGCGAATATTTATCCTGTCCTGTTTTGTGATCTGTTTTTGTCAGAGGATTTGGCTAAAACGCTCCCAGAAATTCCCTGAAAGTTTTCCCGTTTTTGGCACCGATTTCCTTCAATACAGAGTCGATTTTGTTAATAAGCCGCTCAGCATCTTCGGTTTTCATCATCATTCCGGAATGCCCGCCGTGCCAGTCGATATTCGGGAAGTCGCGTTCAAGCTCTTCCGCACCGAGAACTTTCTCTTTTTCTCTGTCGAATGCATAAAAAATCTTGATGTCGGCATAGTGGATTTTCGTGTCGTCGTCTCTCCAACTCTCCTCTTCAAAACATCTTGAAACAAATTTTCCGATAATAGGAATTCCGTCGTTTTTACCGCCGACCTGCTGTGTAATAAAAGCATCTCCGTAGCAGAGTTTTTCCCATTCATAAATACTCCAGTTCATAAAAAGAGAGTCGTTTTTCTTAATATCACGGCAAAGACTTTTGTGCGTTTCCTTTTTGTAGGATGAAATCGCCGGATTCCACCGCAGAACAAACATGTTTTGAACAAATTCGTGTCTTTTACCTTCAAAAGCGAAAGGATCCGCGCCAAACCAGGTCTGATTCTCGTTTTCATCAGTAAAATTCAGGATCCAGGCAATGCCGAAAACATATTTTAGCGTTCTTGTGAAAGTCCGAATTTCATACTGAACACCGTCATCAAGGTAGCTGGTGTCGTAGTCGTATTCCGATTCAAGACCTAAATCGTCGTTTTCCATCCCGATTGAAAGTTTGGTATTTCCTTTGTAAAAACTTTTCAGTTCCAGCCTTTCGCCGGTTTCAATATCGTCCCTTTCATCGGGAACATGGTCTATGATGCGGCACGAAACCGTGTGCTGCCTTCCATCCGGCTCAAACTTCACGGTTATGCTGTATCTGCCGTTCAAATCGGGGCAACTTTTATTCAACGGCTCGGCTGTGAATTCATACTGAACAGGTTTGTTGTCTATACTGACGATTATTTCTCCAAGCGGTGTCTGCAACATTGTTCCCTCCTTAATATTATGTCGAAAACGTAACTTATATCCTGTTTGGGGAAAATCCAAACGCCGTTTCATAAAAATGTCTTTTAAAGTCTTTCAGTCAAGTTTGTGTATAAAAGACGGTGCCAGATCAGTAATTTTTAAAATCCACTTGGAAATCGTTTTTGACAACATGCTGAAAACACTATGAAATTTTGTGTTTTTGCAAAAAGTTCTTGACAAGTCTCTTCCGATGTGTAATATCCCCCCGCTTTTTGTAAACTGGTTAAAGAAGGAAAGAGCCATGGAATTAACAAAATACAAAAGAAAAGAAGACGTCAAGAGAGAGTGGTTCGAGATCGATGCAACGGGATTGCACCTCGGCAGACTCGCTACACGTATCGCCGAGATTTTGCGCGGCAAAACAAAAGTTGACTACACTCCGAATGTTGATTGCGGCGACTATGTGATCGTAACGAACGCGGAGAAGGTTGCTCTTACGGGCAGCAAAATGACCTCTAAGTGCTATTACCACTATTCAGGTTATCAGAGCGGTATGAAATCTCTCACAGCAACCGAGATGCTTCAGAAGCATCCCGACTATGTTATAATCCATGCTGTAAAGGGGATGCTGCCGAAGAACAAGCTTGCGAATCAGGTTATTTCAAAGCTTAAGGTTTATGCCGGAAGTGAGCATCCGCATACGGCACAGGAACCTAAGAAACTTGAATTATAACCGAATTGAGATTGGGGGATATTGATGGAACAGTGGTACGCTACAGGTAAAAGAAAAACAGCTGTTGCAAGAGTTTTTTTGAGACCCGGAAAGGGCAGTATCCTTGTAAACGGAAAGACTCCGAAAGAGTATTTCTATGTTGACAGCAGCGTTTTGAAGGTTGATGCTCCGCTTGAGATCACGAAGACACAGGGCATGTTTGATATTCTCGTTACAGTTGCAGGCGGCGGACTTTGCGCACAGGCTGAGGCTGTAAGACACGGGATTTCAAGAGCACTTGTTGAATACAATGCAGAGATGAGACCGGCTCTGAAGAAAGAGGGGTTCCTCCGCAGAGATGCAAGAATGAAAGAGAGAAAGAAATACGGACTTCGTTCCGCGAGAGCAAGATACCAGTTCTCAAAGAGATAGTCGTTTTTCGGGCTTTTTATTTTTTTCTTACCCCTCGCAGGAGGGGTATTTTTTTAATTGGAGAATGCCATGTTGAGACCTTATCTTTTTACATCGGAATCTGTTACCGAGGGACATCCGGACAAGGTCGCGGATCAGGTTTCGGATTCCATTCTTGATGCCATTCTTGAACAGGACAGAAACGCACGTGTCGCCTGCGAAACATTCGTTACGACAGGCTTGGTCGTTGTAGGCGGCGAGATCACGACGAACACCTACGTTGACATTCCCGAGATCGTCAGAAAGACCATCATCGAAATCGGTTACGAAGATACAAAGACCTGCGGGTTCGACGGTCACACCTGCGGAGTCCTTTCGACGATCGACAAACAGTCGCCGGATATCGCTCAGGGCGTGAATGCCGGTGAAGGTCTCTTCAAGGAGCAGGGCGCAGGCGATCAGGGCTTGATGTTCGGCTACGCTACGAACGAAAACAGCTCTTTTATGCCCACTCCGATTTATCTGGCTCACAAGCTTGCATACAGACTTGCCGAAATCAGAAAGAACGGCGAGGCTCCATTTGTCCTTCCGGACGGAAAGACTCAGGTTTCAGTCCGCTACGAGGACGAGACTCCGGTCGCGGTCGACAAGATCGTTGTCAGCACGCAGCACAAGGAGTCGGTCGATTACGACACGATCAGAGACACCGTTATCGAAAAGGTCATCAAGCCTGTCGTCCCGGCAGATCTGATGCATGACAAGACTGAGATTTTTGTAAATCCGACAGGAAAATTCGTTATCGGCGGTCCGGTCGCAGATACCGGTCTTACCGGCAGAAAAATCATCGTTGACACCTACGGCGGAATGGGTCGTCACGGCGGCGGCGCCTTCTCAGGAAAGGATCCGTCGAAAGTCGACAGGTCTGCCTGCTACATGGCAAGATACATCGCGAAAAACGTCGTTGCGGCAGAACTTGCGAGAAAATGTGAGATCCAGCTTGCCTATGCGATCGGCGTAGCGCAGCCCGTTTCGGTATACGTCAACACCTTCGGGACATCGGCTGTACCCGAGATCGACATCGAACATGCTGTCAAAAAGTGTTTTGATATGCGTCCGGCAGCCATTATCGAGCAGCTTGGGCTTCTCCGCCCGATCTACAGACAGACTGCGGCTTACGGTCACTTCGGCAGAGATATTTTCAGCTGGGAGCAGATCGACAGGACAAAAGATCTCAAATCGCTTATCTAATCTGAAATTTCATACACTTTCAAAATCCGCTCGTCTTCGACCTTGAATTTGATTTCGCAGCTTCCGAAACGGAAACCGTAGGTTTTTTCTGCGTCGTGCTGGTATGCAGGGCGCGGATCGAGAGCCAGGATCTCAAGGAGCGGCTCTCTCAGCTCGGGTTTTATTTTGGAGAGCAGGTTTTCGCCGATTTTAACCGTAAGGGGACTTTTCTTAACCAAATTGGTATAGGTTTCTGTTGCGTCGGGAATGCAGTCGACCTCCGGCAGATAGGGCTTGATATCGAAAACAGGTGTCTGATCCATAAGATCGGCGCCGGATACAACTATGGAATTTTCTTCTATTTTTTCGATCTTAACGACGGACAGCCCGATCGGGTTCGGCCGGAACGGAGAACGTGTCGCGAAGACTCCGAGGCGTCTGTTGCCGCCGAGTCTGGGTGGTCTGACGGTCGGAGACCAGGCGGTGCTGAGATTCGCCGAAAAGCCCCAGATGAGCCAGAGATGGGAGAAGTTTTCGAGTCCGCGTATCGCCTCCGGAACTGCAAATTCAGGTTCGAAGACTATTCTGGAATGCAGGCTTTTTACAAGTCCGCTTTGTCTCGGTATCCCGAATTTTGTCGGAAAAGCTGAACGGATCCGGGCGATTATTTTAAGAGTGTTTTTCAACCTGATCCTTCAGAGCGTTGATCTCGCGTTCTCTTTTCAGGACCTTCCAGCCGAATACGAACGGAGCGAAAATGCCGAAGACAAGGAAGCCCGAGTAGACCGTGAAGATGATGTACCGGCCGGTTATCAGCGTGAGTCCGACCCAGAAGTAGATGTCGACTTCGTTGAATTTTAAAATCGAGACTATCGCCTGGATGAAGAATTTTACCCAGTCGGTGAATCCGCGCTGCGGCGGAGTCGACCATTTGGGGCATTTCTGCATGTCGCCGACGAATTCGACGATCTCGTTTTTGTAGAATTTTTCAGAAAGTCTGAGCTCCAGAAGCACCTTTTCGCTGACCCATTTCGAGTATGCCGCGACGTAGACTGCTGCCGAGGCGAGGAGGGGAATTATCAGCATAAGCTGTTCCTCTGTTTCGCGGAAGCCTCTGAATCCGACTGCCCAGAACATCAGCACCATCGTTACGCAGTCGCTTGTTTTGTCGAAGTAATAGCCGAATTTTGTCGGGCAGTTGCGGAAGCGCGAAACTGTGCCGTCCATGTTGTCAAGGACCAGTCCGAGGTTTACGAAAACTGCGCCGAGAACTGCTCCGAGGTAGCTTTTGTCGAAGAAGATGAATAAGACGCCTGCGAGTTTTGTCAGGATGCTGGCGACGGTGATACGGTTCGGCGTGACCCACGGTTTTTCAACGAGCGGAAGAAGAAAGAGTATCGTCATCGGTCTCGCGAAGATCATCGCCCAGAAATCATCGGACTGATAATTGCGTAATTTCATCCAGCGGTCTTTTAATTTCATTGCTTCCTCACTAAGAATTTGAGCGTTTCAATGGCTGAGAATGAGTGATAACATATTGATTTTATTTTGGTTCAACGGGAAGTCTGCTGTCAGCGGTTCTTTTCTGCAAATTCGCGGCCGGCAACGATCGCGTCGATGTTGGATTTTACGATCTCTTCGCCCTTGCTGCCGAAGATCGCATTGATGCCTTTCTTGATGAGCTCGAAATCGAGGTCGACGAAGAGGCTTGCTGCACCTGCGACGACCATGTTCATGCCGCGCGGGTTGTTGACCTCTTTCGCAATCGCGTCGCCGTCGATGACGATTTTGCGCTGGAGCTTGTTGAGCTCAGCGGTGAGTGCCTCCTGATCAGGGTAGTTCCCGATGTTGATGAAGGGGTTCGCGTTCGTGACGAGCCAGCCTGTCTCCGGGTTCAGCCAGGGGAGGTATCTCAAAGACTCCATCGGCTCAACGCTGATGATGAGGTCTGCCTTGCCCATCGGAACGAGATCGCTCCATATCGGTTTGTCCGAGATCCTGAAGTGGCTCTGAACGTCGCCGCCTCTCTGGCTCATGCCGTGGACCTCTGCCTGCTTGAGGTAGAGACCGCTTTCGACAGCTGCATAGCCGAAAATCGTCGCGATCGAGAGAATGCCCTGGCCGCCGACGCCTGCAAGAATCATATCACATTTCATAAGAGCACCTCCTACTTTTTCGCTGCTTTGGTTTTTCTTCTTAAGGTCTGCATACATTCTCTCTGCGGAATGATTACAGATACGCCGTTGTACTCGACCTCTTCGGTGATGACCTTGACCATTTCGTCATGGTTCTGCTTGGTCGGAACAACGATCCTGACGTGTGCCGGGTCAACGCCGAGTCCGGTGACGATCTTGAAAAGTCTGCCCTCAGCGTGCGATTTCTGACCGCCGGTCATGCCGGTCGTCGAGTTGTCGCTGATGAAGACGACGATATTTGCGTTGTCGATGACTGCGTCGAGAAGACCTGTCATGCCGCTGTGGGTGAAGGTCGAGTCGCCGATGACTGCGCAGGCAGGGAAGATGCCCGAATCGGCAGCGCCCTTAGCCATCGTGATGCTTGCGCCCATGTCGAGACAGCTGTTGACTGCCTGGAAAGGCGGAAGCGCACCGAGCGTGTAGCAGCCGATGTCGCCGAAGAGGTGACCGTCGCCGTATTTGTTCTTGACTGCGTCAACGAATGCCGCGTAGAAGTCTGCGTGGCTGCATCCGGGGCAGAGTTTCGGAGGTCTTGGAGCTACGAGTTCGGGAACAGGTGCGCCGAAGGTCTCTTTGAGTCCGAGAGCCTCTGCGATGATGTTCGGATTGAGCTCGCCGTCGCGGGGAACTTCGCCGGACATCCTGCCGATAACTTTGACGTCACGGTCGAGAAGACCGCGGAGCTGCCTTTCGATCATCGGCATACCCTCTTCGAGAACGAGGATCTTTCCGCATTCGCGTGCAAGCTTTTCAACGTAGCACTTCGGAGCCGGATACTGCGAGATTTTGACTACCGGATATGGCGATTTGCCGTCGAAATTCTCCATCAGATAGTTGTAAGCCAAACCGCAGGCGATGATTCCGAGCGATTTGTCCGGAGCGTCGATATATTTGTTCCACGGAGCCTTTTCGGACTCTTCAAGGAGCAGTTTCTGGTTTGCGAGAGTGCGTTTGTAGCTCTTCTTCGCGAGTGCCGGAAGAAGGACGAACTGCCTCTTGTCTTCCGGAAGCTTTATCTCGTTCTGCGGTCTCGGATCGCGGGTCTCGACGTTTGCACGTGAGTGCGAAAGACGGGTCGTGAGACGCATGAAAACCGGAGTTTTATACTTTTCGGAGAGGTCGTAACCGTAGAAAACCATGTCGTAGGCCTCCTGCTGGTTCGAAGGCTCAAGGATCGGAAGAAGCGCGAAATCCGCGAGGATCCTCGAATCCTGCTCGTCCTGTGAGGAGTGCATACTCGGGTCGTCAGCGACGGTGATGATGCAGCCGCCGTTTGCTCCGGTAACACCTGAATTTACGAACGGATCCATTGCTACGTTGAGACCGACATGCTTCATCATAGCCATGCTTCTTTTGCCTGCGTAGCTCATGCCGATAGCTGCCTCGACAGCAGTCTTTTCGTTTGCCGACCAGGTTCTGTGGATATTGCGCTCGGCTGCCGTTTTCGAGCCTTGTGCATACTCCATTATTTCGGTGGACGGTGTTCCGGGATAGGCATAAAAACCGGAAATGCCGGCATCGATCGCTGCCTGAGCAACGGCTTCGTCGCCGAGAAACAACATTTTCTTTTTAGTCACAGCGTACCTCCTTGGATAAGTTAAAAATCAAAATGCATTCAGCGCTGCCGGTATAGCATTTTGAAAGCTGAATGGTCAAATTTATTTGTTGGATTTAGGCGTTTATTTCGTTTTTTATGAAATCGTACAGCTGCGGGCTCGATGCGATTATCGTTTTGCCGGTCAGAAAGTCGTCCCCTCCGTTGAAATCGGTGACGATCCCGCCTGCCTCCGAGACGATCAGCGAACCTGCCGCGACATCCCACGGGGAGAGCCCCGCTTCGTAGAAAAAGGCGAATTTCCCGCAGGCGGTGTAGACCAGATCGGTCACAGCCGAACCGAGGCGCCTGATAGCCCGCGTCTTGTGGATCAGACTCAGGAAAACCGGCAGTGTGCAGCCCTCGCCGCCCTGAGTGATATCCGCAAAACCCGTTGCGATGACGCATTTTTCAGGTTCGGTTTCAGAGCTTACGCGGATCGTCTCTCCGTTGAGCTTCGCACCCTCTCCGCGTGCCGCCGAAAAGAGCTCTCCGCTCATCGGAAGAAGGCAGACGCCGGCGTCGACTTCCGAGCCGTTGAAGTGCGCTATCGAGACTGCAAACGGGGCGATTCCCGCAACGAAATTGGTCGTTCCGTCGATCGGGTCTATTATCCAGCAGGGCGATCCGAGCCCTGTCCGTGGGTTGAACTCCTCGCTCAGAAAGGCTATGTCATCGACCTTTTTCAGCTCCCGGATAAGGAATTTTTCGACTGTCTCATCAGCCTCTGATACGACATCGAATCTCGATTTAAGACGCTTCTTCAGCTCCGGAGCCATAAAAAAGCTGCGGGCGATTTTGCCTGCCGATAGAGCGATTTCCTCAATTTGAGGAAGCTTTTCCGCGATGTTCACTTAATTTTGCCATGGAATTGCGGATCACGCCTTCGAGATAGGAGCGTTCCTGTTCGGTCAGATTCCTGCGTGTCTTCTCTTCGAGCATCTCCAGAAGACCGATGTTGAACTCGGCGATCTCGAAGTTCTGCGATATGGGATCGACGCCGCGTACCTTGATTTCGCCGAGGTTCAGCAGGACTGCCGAATAGATCGACGAAACCAGGCTCTCGAACGACGGTGTGACGATCGATGAAATATCGGTTTTTTTGTTTTCAGCCATGGCGCACCGTTAGAAGCGTTTCCTGACGTTTGCGTTCTTCATTACGGTCTCTTCGTTTACGGTGTCGTACTCGGTGCACTCTTCGATCGAATTGAGATACTCCTTGTACTCCTTTTCGGTAACTTCGCCGTTTTTCAGCTTTCTTTCGATTGTTCTGAGATCTATTTTGTCAAAACGCTTGTCCGCAACGATTTTAACATCTTCCGGGGTCTCGCTGAGGGGTCTCGGTTTGCTGGTTTCAACTTTTTCTGACATTGTATCCTCCTATTTTCCGAAATTGATATCAAGACTCGGACCGCTGCTGCCGCCGCTGCCTGCCGTGCCGTAGTAGACGCCTACTCCGACACCTGCCGCAACTACGACTCCGACGATCGTCCAAAGCCACCACTCTTTGTAAACGGGCTTCTTCTCTTTTGATTTATCATCCTTCTGTGCCGGCTGCTCCTCGATGAGACCGAGAGCTCCCGCCTCTTCCATTGCGAGATCCGCGATTGCCTTGTATTCGTAGGAGTCGCCTGCCAGATTGTCGTTGAAGTTTTTAAGTTCGGGCGTCGCCGCTGTCGCTGAGAGCGGAAGGACCGCCTCTGCCTTTTTGAAGCTCCTCTTTTCTCTGTTGACCATGTAGCCGGTGTATTTGATTTTGCCGCCTTCGAGGGTCGCATAGGTCACGAGAACGTAGTCTACACCGAGCTTTTCTGCTATTTCGGTCGTCTTTCTGAGCATCGAGATGCTGCCCATTTCGCTCTTCATCGCGTTTGTTTCGGAGAGGAACGATGATGCTGCGCCGATCTTCGAGAGACGCTTGTCAACGATCGTCATCTTTTTCGGTGTGAGGGTGATCACTCCGCCGACATCCTTAAAGCCGTTCTTGTGGATCCTGTAGTAGTGGTTCCCGATGCTCTGTCTGATCAGTGTGAGCGGTGTCTGACCGACGAATTTGCCGTCCAGGAAGACGTCTGCGCCGTTCGGAGCTCCGGAGAATTTGATCGAAGCGTTCGATTTTTCGGCATAGTCTTCTTTGATTTCGGTGAAGTAATCTACCACTTCCGGTGCGAAGGAGTCATCAAGCGATGCATCCGGGTTGATCGAGATATAACCTCTCATAAAGGGTTCAGCCTTTGAATCCTCCTCTGCCATCTTGTAGCTTGCCGCGATGTAGAGGATGACTTCGCTGAGAAGTTTGTAATCCGAGAGCTTGTCAAGAACGCCTTCGAGGCTTCTGTGCGCGTTTCTGAAACGGATCGTCGCATCGTCGGTGTTGAGGTCGTTGTAGAAGGACTTGCCTCTTTCAAGGCTCGATTTCGCCGACTCGACAGCCTTTTCGAGAGCAGAGCTCTTGTCGAAGAGGTTTGCCTCTGCGTCCAGGAAGTCGTAATCCTGCGATTCTGCAAGCTTCGCGATGGTTGAGGATGCGATTTTCGAGGCTTTCAGTTCGGTCGAAGAGCTGTCGTAAAGCTGGACTGCGATGATTTTGTTGCCTGCGCCTTCGGATTTTGCGCCGATGGTTTTGACTGCCTGATCGGATTCCTCCTCGGAATCAGAGATGTCCGACAGGTCAGACTCTTCGCTTTCAGACTCTTCGGAAGCGGATTCCTCCTCGTCTTCGTCTTCATCTTCGCTCTTTGCCGCTTTTTTCTTTTTGGGTGCCGGTTCCTCTTCGTCTTCTTCTTCATCCTCCTCCTCGGATTCTTCTTCCTCTTCCAGACCGAGATCAAGTTCGTCGAGCTCGAAGTCGTCTGCGCGGAGAGTTGCTACGGAGAAGCCGCACGGAGTCATCGAAAGGAAGGAAAAAACAAACAGGACAAGCCAAACTACCAGTGTTCTCATTTCTATCTCCATAAAATAAAAGCCAATAAGCATAATAAAATAAGAACAGCAGTCAAAAAATTAGCGGATTTTTAGCCGGATCGAAAATTATAAGCAAAAATATTGCCAAAGCCCGGCAAGCTCCTAAAATCGGACGCTGCATGGAGGGTTGAATGGAGCAGAGCTTACATCAGGGGCTGAAGCAGAAGCAGGAACTGGGACTGAGATTGTCTCAGAGAATGACGCAAAGTCTTGAGATCCTTCAGAAAAACTCTCTGGAAATCACGGAAGAGATAATTCACGAACAGGAGAACAACCCCTTTCTTGAGGTCGTAAAGCCGGATCAGTACGTCGATTCATTTTCGGAAATGGAGCCCGACACGGCTGTGCGCGACAGGGAACGTGACCTCCGGGACCGCGAGCTTGCCGATGTGCCGGTCGAGGTCTTCGGGGATGCTGCGCCTCTGAATTTCGAGGAGGGCAAAAACGTCGAATCTGCCTATGCTGACGAATTTTCGGCGCATGAGTACGAGGAGCTGGAGGCGAACACTTTCGAGGGTGTCCGGATGAAAAACTCGAACGATGCCGACGACGACATAAACCTTGAGCAGTTCGTCAGGGAAGAGCGGACTTTCGAGCAGACTCTTGAACTTCAGATCGGGCTGACAAATGCTTCGGACCTGATGAAAAATTTAATGATTTCGCTTTGTTATAGCCTGGACGACCTGGGCTTCCTGCAAGTTTCGGACGAGGAGCTTGCCGAGAGGTTCAAGGAATCCGTTGAAAATATCGGAGAGGCGAGAGAGCTGCTCAAACGCATAGACTCTCCGGCTCTCGGATGCGGATGCCGGAGCCTGACGGAATATTTGAAATTCATGATCCTTGAGTCGGGAGCACTCTCACTTTCGCCGGATATGCGCAGGCTCGCCGAAAAGCTGTTCAGCAGCGAGGCGCTGATCCCGCTTCTTGAGAGCAAGGCGTTTGCCAAACTCAGTTCCAAGCTCGGTGCGACGTGCGACGAGTTCGGCGATTTCCTGACGATCGTACAGAACAGGATCTCTCCGTTCCCGAAAAAGGGTTTCTCGAGGGAGCTCACGCAGCTCGTGAAGGAGGATATCGAGGTCCGGCTTGACGAGGAGGGGAATCTTGCGGTGAAGTACAACAACCGGATCCTGCCGGTGGTCAGGATCGATTCGGAGGCGTACAATCTGATGAAGGCAGGGAACCTGTCGGCTGATCAGAAGGATGAGAACAAGAGGCTTTTCGACAAGGCGGTGAACATCGTATCGAGTCTGGAGGATCGTGAGAGGACGATCGTGAAGGTGACCACGAGCATTTTTATGCATCAGATCGACTTCATGAGGCACGGCGTCGATTTTATAAAGCCGCTCACGCTGGAGGTCATCGCAAAGGAGATCGGACACGATATTTCAACGGTTTCGAGGGCGACCAGCGGAAAGTATGTAAAGACTCCGTTCGGTGTTTTCGAGCTGAAATTCTTCTTCGCGAAACAGGTGAAGGCCAATATGGCTACAAATCTGCGCGTAGATAAGAAAATAGCTGAAATTATTGATAATGAGGATAAAAATTCGCCGCTCAGCGACGACGAGATCGCACTGCGCCTCAGGGATGAGGGGATAGAGATCGCAAGGCGGACTGTTGCAAAGCGTCGGACAATGCTGAAAATACCGAGTGCTCACGAGCGGAAAAACGATTTCCGCTTTACCTCGGGGAGAAATGCCAATGTGTAAAGTCAGTGATTATCTGAAGGAAAATCTGGTTTTTTGCAATGTCGGGCTGAAGAGCAAGGAGGAACTTTTTGCATTTCTGGCAAAAAATGCGGCTGCGGCCGGCGATATCCCTGAGGAGAAGATCCTCGAGCATCTGCTGGGGCGCGAATCCTACGGTTCGACCGGCATCGGCAGGGGCGTCGCTATCCCGCACTGCCGGATCTCGGGGTCGAACGAGGTGCTGATCCAGCTTGTTTCGCTCAGCGAGCCTATCGATTACGGCAGCCCTGACGGCGAAAAGGTGAGACTTGTCTTCATGCTGATCGTTCCTGAGGGGAACAACCAGCTTTATCTGAGGCTGATAAGCAGAATTTCGGTGGTTTGTGCGAACCGGATCAAGAGAGCGGCTCTGTTTTCGGCGAAAAATGCCGCGGAGCTTATGAATCTGGTTCAAAAAATATAGCTGTTTACGCTTTTTTAGGAGGAGATCATGGTTTTCAGAGTCGAAGTCGGATTAAAAGCGAGCTCAAATTCCGATCTGAAGGATGCGGTCGGACTTTCATGGAAGAGAAGGATCAAAACGGATCTCGGTATCAGCCTTGATGATGTCAAGGTGCTCAAGGTTTATCTTTTTGACTGCCGGAACGTGACGCAGCAGAACATCGTAAGTTTCGCGACGGAGGTCCTTGCCGATCCGATCACCGAGGTCTTCGAGACACGGGAAATCCTTGCCGACAACTACGATTTCGACTGGATCGTCGAGGTCGGATACCTGCCGGGAGTCACCGATAACGAAGGAAAGACGGCTCTTTGGGGGCTGAAGACCTTCCTGGGCTCGGTCGAACCGGACGATATGGTCTTTTCCGGAAGAAAGTTCCTGCTTCGCGGAAAACTGGACGAAAAAGATGTCAAAAAGATCGCTTCCGACCTGCTGGCAAACGGCGTTATCCAGCGTTATTCGATCCTCAGCGCGAAGGACTGGCGTGACGGCAAAAGGATCGGCAACGAGGTGCCGCGTGTCAAAAGCCACACCGAACCAAAGGTCGAAAAGATAAATCTCGACCTCTCCGACGATGAGCTCATGCAGCTTTCACGCTCGAGGGTTCTGGCTCTCAACGGTGATGAGATGCGGGCTATACGCAACCACTTCAAAGAGTTGGACCGCGAAGCCACAGACTGCGAGATCGAGGTCATCGCGCAGACCTGGAGCGAGCACTGCAAGCACAAGATTTTTGCTGCGGATATCGATTACAAGGATACGGTGAACAACACCGAAGAGACGATCCGTTCGCTTTACAAGAGCTACATCAAACGTACGACTCAGGAGCTCCGTGACGAAAAACCGTGGATAAAATCGGTTTTCGACGACAACGCCGGCATCATCCAGATCGATGACGACACGCTTTTTGCGATGAAGGTCGAGACTCACAACTCGCCGAGCGCACTCGATCCGTACGGCGGGGCTCTGACTGGCATCGTCGGGGTCAACCGCGACATCATCGGCTGCGGAATGGCATCCAAACCGATCCTCAACACAGATGTATTCTGCTTCGCCAGCCCGTACTTCAAGGGCGAGCTCCCGCCAAAGCTCCTTCACCCCGGAAGGATCTTCCGCGGCGTTCACCGCGGCGTCAAGGACGGCGGCAACGAGAGCGGTATCCCGGTCGTCAACGGCTCGATCTACTTTGACAACAGATATATCGGAAAGCCGCTCGTATTCTGCGGGACAGGCGGTTTGATGCCCGTCACCGTGAACGGCAGGAGCTCCTGGACAAAGGAGGCTAAGAGCGGTGATCTCGTCATCATGTGCGGCGGCAGGGTCGGCAAGGACGGCATCCACGGAGCGACCTTCAGCAGCGAGGAGCTTCACGACGGCAGCCCCGCGACGGCCGTCCAGATAGGTGACGCTATCGTCCAGAAACGTATGCTCGACTTCATCCTCGAGTCACGCGACAAGGATCTCTACCATGCGATCACCGACAACGGCGCCGGCGGGCTCAGCTCGAGTGTCGGAGAGATGGCGCAGCAGACGGGCGGTGCAAAAATCTTCCTCGAGAGAGTGCCGCTCAAGTACGAGGGGCTTCAGCCGTGGGAGATCTTCATCTCGGAGGCTCAGGAACGCATGACGCTTGCTGTTTCTCCGGACAAACTGGACGAGCTCCAGCGCGTGGCGGACATCCACGAGGTCGAGATCAGTGTCGTCGGCGAGTTTACGGACAACGGCTTCCTCGATATTTTCTACAACGACATGCAGGCTGCCCACCTCGATATGAAATTTTTGCATGACGGCAACCCGAAGTACAAGCTGGAGGCTGTCTGGGACTTCCGCGAGAGATTGCCGGAAAAGGAATTCAAGCCGCGTGACCGCAAGGACCTCAACAACACGCTGGTCGATATAATCGGCAGGCTCAACATTGCCTCGAAGGAGGACTGGGTCAGACAGTACGACCACGAGGTGCAGGGCAGGAGCGCAGGAAAACCCTTCTGCGGCGTCGAGCACGACGGCCCGTCGGATGCAGGTGTCCTGAGGGTATCGCCCTTCAAAAAGAGTGCCATCGTCGTCTCGCACGGCATCAAGCCCTCTTTCAGCGACATCGACTGCTACCACATGACGGCGAGCATCATCGACGAGGCGGTCAGGAATGCCGTCTGCGTCGGTGCTGACCCCGATTTTATGAGCGGACTCGACAACTTCTGCTGGCCGGATCCGGTCTACGACGAGGTCAAAAACAGCGACGGCAAGGCAAAACTTGCGCAGCTCGTCAGATCGAACAAGGCGCTTTACGAATGCTGCAAACAGTACTCGATCCCGCTGATCAGCGGCAAGGACAGTATGCACAACGACTACGGTTCGGGCAAGGACAAGATCTCGATCCCGCCGACTCTGCTCTTCACGCTTATTTCGAAGATGGACGATGTAGAGCGTATGGTTTCGATGGATTTCAAGCATGTCGGAGACAGGATCTACCTCATCGGCGAGACGAAGGAGGAACTCGGCGGCAGCGAATTTTATCTCTACCACGGAATAAGGACTGAAGGCTATGTGCCGAAGGTCGAGCCGCTGCGCTTCATGAAAAATTACAGAGCGCTCCACGCGGCGATGTGCAAAGGGCTCGTCAGCAGTGCGCATGATCTTTCGGACGGCGGTCTTGCAGTCGCTCTTTCTGAATCGTCGTTTGCCGGTATGCTCGGTGCAAGGATCGACCTGACCAGAGTCCTGAAGTCGGCAGGAGTCACCCGTGACGACACACTGCTTTTCAGCGAATCTAACGGTCGTATCCTGGTTTCTGTTCCGGCGGACGAGGAGAAGCGTGCGAAGTTCGAGGAGATTATGAGCGGCTGTGACTGCCGGGAGATCGGCGAGGTCACCGACAACCGTTCGCTCAAGATCAGCGGACTGAACGAAGACTTTGTAGTCGATATCGACATCGCGACCCTCAAGTCGAGCTGGAAGGGGTTGATGAATAAAATGCGGTAGTTCTCCGCGAAAGCCCGTTTTTTGCCAAAAAGTCAAAATTCTTGCCAAAGGCGTCTCTAAACGATAGGATGCCTGGATTTTTTATTTAATTTGGAGGTTTTTTATGAACGCTGCTTCTATTTTGGCTGTCGCACTTCTGGTAGCCGGTGTCGTTGCCGCCGGGGTCATTGTCTGGAAATATGTCAAAGATCTGCACGAATCGCCCCGCGACATGTGGATCCTTTTCGGATACATGGTCATCCAGTATATCGCCTATGCCGCGATGAACCCTGTCCTCACCCTCTGGCTTTCGGCTGACTGCGGACTCACGGATCAAGGGGCCGGAAACGTCATTATGATCTGGTCGATCCTTCTCTCCTGCATCGGCATGGTGGCGGGTGCGCTTGTTGATACGATCGGCGTTCGCAAAGTCATGTTCCTGAGCGTCCTGTTCCTGTTCATTTCGCGTCTTGCCATGACTTTCATCACGAGTCCGGTGGTCGTTTTTATCGTCGGTTTCATTCCGTTCGCACTCGGTTTCGCGCTTGTTTCGCCCGTTATCTCGGTCTCGATCAAAAGATACACCACGAAGGAGGGCGCGGCGCTCGGATTCGGTCTTTTCTACGTCATAATGAACGCGGCGTACGCTGTAGGCGGCTGGCTTATCGACTACGTCAGAGACACTTTTGCACTGAGGGATGCTGCTGGAAAAATCGTCGATGAAAATGCAGGTATAAGCCTTGCCGGCATCCATTTTTCAAGCTATCAGATGCTCTTCCTCATCGCTGTTGCCCTGACAGTTGTCGGAGCTGCGGTTATCTTCTTTATCCGTGACGGTATCGAAGTCGTTGAAGAGACAGATGAAAAAACCGGCAAAACCACTTCAAAAATCGTCAAGAAACCTGTCGAACAGCACGGAAGCGGTCTTCAGGCCGTCAAAGGTGCTGCTGCATCAATGGGTCAGAAGATCGGAAGCGCAGTGAAAGAGAACTACTTCTGGATCTTCATCGGCATCCTGACGATCACCCTTTTCGTCCGTTTCGTATTCTTCCATCTTCACTACACCTTCCCGAAATACGGTATCAGAGTCCTCGGCGAAGGCGCGAAGATCGGCTCGATCTACGGCGTTCTCAACCCCGTTCTGATCATCTACCTGACCCCGCTCGTTGCGGCCTTCACGAAAAAGACGAAATCATACAAAATGCTTGTCATCGGTTCGCTTGTTTCGGCTGCGAGTTGCTTTATCGCGGTCCTTCCGGGAACGATGTTCTCATTCCTCAACGATTCGGTTTTGAGTGAAATCATCTTCATCAAATGGCTCGGTATCGCTCCTGACATGAATGCGCTTCAGGACTTTTTCGCTAATAATCCTCTTTCGATGCAGTACTGGTCGCTGATTTTCTTCTTCATAATTTTCACTATCGGCGAGTCGATATGGTCACCGAGACTCATGCAGTTCACGGCTGAAATCGCTCCGAAGGGCAAGGAGGGGACATACATTTCGCTTTCGGTCCTTCCCTTCTTCTTCGCGAAATTCTTCGTTGCTCCGCTTTCGGGCTGGCTCGTAAGTTCATACGTTCCGCTTGATGAAGCCGGCAAGATCGCTTCCAGCTATCCGAACCACTACATGGTCTGGGTTATAATCGGCGGAATGGCGCTCATCACTCCGCTCGGACTTCTGATTTTGAGACCCTTCTTCAAAAAACACATAAAAGAAGCGTAAATGAATAGAATTGTTCTTGTCATAGACGACGAAGAATCGATATTAACTTCGCTCAAATTCCTGCTCGGTAATTCGGGCTACACTGTAATGACTGCGGCATCAGCCACAGAAGGACTTAAAATCATTAAGGAACTTGAGCACGAACTTTCAGTAATCGTTACAGATCTTTTTCTTCCCGGCGGCTTTGACGGTTTTGACATAATCGAAGCGGTAAAAGATTTGGGAACACAGATCCCGATAATCATGATAACCGCTTTCGGCAAGGTCGAGACTGCAGTCCGGGCAATGCAGAACGGCGCCTACACTTTCCTTACAAAACCTGTTGACATGAAAGTCCTGCTCGAGCAGAT
>JAGAAT010000152.1 GCA_017615095.1 bacterium | reverse complement strand
TCTGCTCAAAATGAACTGGAACAAAAGATACAGATCGCTTCAGGATAAGATGAAAACGGGAAGAGTAGAGGATGTCGCGGGTGTGATTTCCGACCTCATGTTCCTCAAAAAGAAAAAGGGTTTGAGCTACGGCGAGGAGCGTCTCCTCAACGATGCTCAGGAGATCCTCGCGACTGAGCTTTCAATCACTGAAAATGTTCCCAAAGATGACGTCCTCACAAGGATCCGCGAAAGTTTCTGAATTTGATCCCAATCTTGAACCAATCGGCGCAGAGACGCTTGTTGTCGGTATAGACCGCTGGCGTTTTGAACGTCTGATTGCCGGCGATTTCTTTTGGTTTGCCGACCCGTTCGAGCACTCGAAGTCATGCGGATTTATCGCTCCGCAGAAGAAATTCACGCTTAAGATCCCATGCCTTCTGGCTGTGGATCTCGCCGAGGCGGTTGATACTGATCTGCTTTCGTTCGATCCTGCGGCGACGGTTTTCTACTCCGAAAGCTGGGGACAGGGAGCCGCCTCTGTCGCTTCGTTTGTCAGAAATATCGTCGTGTTCCGGGGCGGAAAACGCGATACCGTCAAAAAAGATTTCATTATTCGAGAGTTTCGGAGCTGATTCATTGATTTTTTAAATTAATACATTATAAAGGGGCATCTTTTTGTTTTTTTAGAGGAGATATTATGCGCAAGTTATTGATTTTATTGGCTGTAACGCTCTTTTTGGTTGTAAGCTGCGGAACAACGCAGGAAAAAGGGAACAACTCGAACGACTCTTCGGATGAGGCTCGGCTGGCTGAGGCTGCAAAAAAGAAGGACGAACGTACTTTGATGTCGCGTGGTGAAAAGGTGAACTTCGACAAGGAAAAGTATGAGATCAAGCAGTATGACATCAACAAAGACGAAAAGCCGGATATCATAAACATTTTCAAGAAGGCTCCGGGCGAAAGAAAGGGCGATGTCGAACTTACTCTCTACGCTAAATTCATGGATCTCAACCACGACGGAAACATCGATGTATGGCGTTATTTCGACGAGAAGACCGGATCGGTTTCGACTGAAGAGCTTGATCTCGACTTCGACGGGAAGGTAGACAGAGTAGACAGCTTCATCGACGGTATCGTCCGCAAGAGCGAATACGACTTCCAGTTCGACTCCAAGTGCGACATCACGAAGTTTTACGATGAAAAGGGCATCCTGCTGAATCTCGAATCTGACCTCAACGGTGACGGTGTTGCGGATTATTGGGAATACTACAACAACGGTGTTATCGAGAGAGTCGAAAAAGATACGAACGGCGACGGAAAGGCAGATGCCTTCAAGAGATCGAACGATGCCGAATTTACAGAGATCGTTGCTATCGACAAGAAGTTCGAGGGCGGCGTTCCCGCTGATTTCAAAGAGACTCCCGAAGACGAGATGAAGCCGGAGGCTGAGGCTAAACCCGAAGCTCAACCGGAAGTTCAACCCGAAGTTCAGCCGGAAGCTGAGCCGGCTGCCCCTGCACAAGAGGAACCGAAACCGGAATCTGAGGAAACGGCTCCCGAAGCACCGGCTGCGGAATAGTCCCTGTTCATTACCCTTTCTGCTTTTGAATGTCTGAATTTGTCAGGTTTATCGCTTTAAGGTATCTTCTTCAGAGCCACAAGAAAGGCGCTTTGTCATTTATTTCACTTATCTCTGTTCTGGGGATCGCCATCGGCGTGGCAACGCTGATTTCGGTAATGTCCGTTATGGACGGGATCATCGCAAGAACGGAGGAGACGGTTTTGAGATCGTCGAGTCACGCAAATGTCTACAAGCTTGTCGGCAGCTTTGACAACCCTTACGAAGTCATAGAAAAGGTCAGAAAGATACCCGGGGTCACGGCGGCTTCTCCTGTCGTCTACAGCGAAGCTTTGCTTATGTCCGGGACGAAGGTTTCAAGCGCAGTCGTCAACGCTATCGATCCTGAGCTCTATCCCGGTATCTGCGATTTTTCCGGAATCATGAGATCCGGCAGCTACGACTGTTTTGCCGATCCCGAAAAATGCAGCGAAAGGCTTGACAGGTCAGGCGGACAGCTCAAGGCGGTCAACGATTTTCTTGACGAGGAGTATGAGCTTCATCCTGTGCTTTTGGGCTCGGATCTTGCCGAAAAGCTCAATGCGAAGGTCGGTACGGCTATATCCGTCGTCGCTTCGACCGGCAGGGTCTCTATCGACGGAGATTCGGCTCCCGCCAGCGAGAATTTTACCGTGGTCGGGATCTTTGAAACGGGTATGTACGACAACGACTCGAGGGCAGCCTTCATGCGGCTCCGGGATGTCAGGGGGCTCATTCAGACGGGAGACAACGTGAGCTTTGTCTCGACACGCATCGAAAATCCGGGAAAAATCGGGGATATGAGGGCTGTAATGATCGAAGCTCTGGGCGGGTTCCCCTTTTCGGTCCAGGACTGGCGCGACCTCCACAAGACGACTTTCAGATTTTACGATATGCAGAAGACGATCATGTTCATCGTGCTGATTTTTATCGTTCTGGTCGCCTCGTTCGGAATAATTTCAACTCTGATAATGTTGGTTATCGGCAAAACGCGCGAAGTTTCGATCCTTCGTTCGCTGGGTGCGAAAAAGGGGGTGATCGTCGGCATTTTCATGCTTGACGGCACGATAATCGGGGTCTTCGGCAATATCCTGGGGGCGGTACTTTCCGTTTTGATGTGTTTCGTGCTGCAAAAGATCGAATTTCCGCTCAGCAAGGAGATCTACTCCTTTTCGACGATGCCGGTCGAGATGTCGGTTTCGAGCTTTGCCGGCGTGATGCTTTCAACCTTTTTGATTTCGGTCGCGGTTACGCTCTACCCGAGCCTTAGGGCTGCGGGCATAACTCCGGTCGAGGGGCTTGCGCATGAGTGATTTGATCCTATCGATGAAAAATATAACGAAAAGCTATGAGGTCGAAGGGCACAGGATCGACGTTTTGAAGGGCGTGGATCTCGATCTGGCGGCGGGCGAAAGGTTCTCTCTGACCGGCAAAAGCGGTTCAGGGAAATCTACCCTGCTCAACATCATGGCGACCCTGGAGACTCCGGACAGCGGCGAATTCCTGCTCAAAGGCGTCGCTCCGGCTGCGATGTCGGACAGTGCGTTGAGCTCCTTCAGGAACAGGGAGATAGGGATCGTTTTTCAGTTCCACCACCTCCTGCCCGAGTTTACCGCTCTTGAAAATGTCGCAGTCCCGCTGATGCTTTACCGCTCGAAACGCGAATCCTTGCAGCGTGCCGCGGAGATGCTCGGGCGGGTCGGGCTTGAAAACAGGCTCAACCACAAGCCTGCCGAACTTTCAGGCGGAGAACAGCAGCGTGTCGCGATCGCCAGGGCCCTTGTGAACGAGCCGTCGCTTCTTCTTATGGACGAGCCGACGGGCAACCTTGACAACGAGACGGGGCAAAAAATAATCGATCTTATTTCGTCGATCGCCGACGAAAGGAATTTGACAACTCTGTTTGTTACACATAATACGGATTTCGCTCTTAAAATGGGCAGAGTTATTGAGATAAGAGAGGGAGTGATTCATAGTTTATGAGCAGATTTTTCGCTTTTTTGATACTTCTTTCTCTTTTTCTGCCTCTCGGGGCTTTTCAGGTCGACAGTGTCGAAGTGGTCGGCAACCACAGGACCGAGGGTTCGATCGTTACCCAGTATTTCGATGAGAAACGCGATTATTCCGAAAAAGAGATCGACGAGATCCTGGCAAAGATCATTGACGTAAAGGTCTTCGAGGATATTTCCGTCTACTACGACGATGTGAAAAAGGCTCTTATTTTCAAGGTCCTGGAGTATCCGATTATCAAATCGGTCCGTTTTTCGGGCAACAAAAAGATCGACAAGGATGATATCAACGAGGTCCTGACCTTAAAGAAAAATGAACTCCTTGATAATCACAAAATAGCTAAAAACGTTGAAAATATCGTCAGACTTTACCACGACAAGGGCTTTCTGATGGTCCTTGTCGATCCTGAGATCGTGACTGACGAGAAGAAGCGCGAGGTTTCCATCGACTTCAAAATCGTCGAGGGCGGCAAGAGCCGCGTGAAAAAGATTGTCATCACCGGCAACGAGCATATCGACGAGAACACGATCAAGGAGTTCCTGACGACTCAGGAGGACGGTCTCTTCTCATTCGCAAAGGACGGCGGCTACAAGAAATCCGATCTTGAAGAGGATGTCGCGAAAATCACTTATCTTTACAACGAAGAGGGTTTCGTCAACGTGAAGGTGGCTCCGCCGACAGTCACCGTTTCTCCGGATAAACGCGATCTTTACATTACCTATGTGGTCGAGGAGGGGCTCCGCTACCGCAAGGGGAAATTTACGATTTCCGGCGATACTCTCGACAGCGGAGAGATGCCGCAGAAGAAGTTCCGCCAGAAGTCCGGCGAATGGTACAAGCACTCGCTCGTTATCAGGGATTTCGAGGACATCAAG
>JAGAAT010000151.1 GCA_017615095.1 bacterium | reverse complement strand
GCTGAAGAAAAGGATCCAGGAGATGAAGTATCAGTGGGAAAAGGATGATACCTCCATCGAGCAGGAGATCGTAAACCTCGAGAGCCAGATCACACAGATCGAACAGCGTGAAAAAGGCATCATCAAGGTCTCCAACAAGAGCCGTGAACAGGCTAAGGAAAAGGAGCTTCAGGCTCACTCGAAGGCTTACAGCGACTGGAAGAACGCCCAGCAGAAAGAGAAGGACAACTACTACGAAAAGCAGAAGACCTTCGAAAACGTCGAGGGCGCGAAGGTAACAGCGAAGATCGCCGCTCTTGAGAAGAAAAAACAGGAGCTTGAGAAAAAGAACAGGGAACTTGACGAAAAGATCCAGAAGCAGAGCGACGAATTCGAGGCTAATGAGCGCAAGATCATGTCCGACAACGAAGCCGTAAGAATGAAAAACGAGGACGAGGACAGAAAGTACGGCGTTCAGCTCGAAAAAGAATATCAAAAGAAATTCGACACTTACAACCAGGACCTTGCAAAGTTCGACGATCAGGAATCGGCTCGTGAGAAGGAACTCCAGAAGTATCAGCAGGAGATCGAGGAGTTTATGATGAAGAGCGCCACGACTCTCGGAAACACTCAGGAGAGCGTCGAAAAGGAGAGGGCAAGAGTCGAAGCCGAATATGCAAAAGAGAAGGAAAGCGTAAACGCAAAGGCTGAAAAGGAGTACGATACGACCCTCAACCAGCTTTCCGAAAAGAAGACAAAACTCGAAGACGCGATCGCGAAGCACACCGACGACACCGAAAACATGAAGGCTAAAAAAGAGGACGAGATGATAAAGGCGAACGAAGCCGTTATCGTCGCAGCCGAGCAGAAAATTTCGGCGAACGAGGAGTCTTCGGACAAGATCGAGCAGGAATACGAAGAGAAGATAGCGAAACTTCAGGATCTCGTATCGAGGACAGTCGATGACGAGGAGAACCAGAAAGCCGCAAAGGAAAACGAGATCCGCGCAAAGAATGAAAAGCTTATCGCTGAGATCGCGAGGATCGAAGATCAGCTTGCTAACGAAGCCGGCAAATTCGACGAATTCAAGGGCAAACTCGATGACGACTACGCAGCAAAAGAGGCGGCTATCGATGAAAAGATCATCGCCGCAAAGGAAAAACTCGTTGACGACAGGGAGAACTTCAAGGCTAACTGGGGCGATGTCGTAAACAAAGAGATCGACAAACTTCAGAACGAAAACGAGGCTCTCAGGACCCAAATCGACGAATCCAACGGAAAACTTGCCGAAATCGATGCGAAGTACAGCCAGCAGAAGATGGAGGAACTCAACAGGCTCGACGCGAAAATGTCCTCCGTTGAAGATGAATACGCAAAGAAGACCGACGCGGTCGACGACGAGATCCAGAAAGAGATCGACAAACTCCATGCCGATACGACCGCAGAGATCCAGGGGATAGCAGCTCAGGGCGGTAAGCTCGAAGGCGAATACTCCAAGAAGGCAAACGCTCTCTCCGTCGAGGAGGGCTCGATCGCAGCATCATACGACCAGAAGATCTCAAAGGTCCAGGAACAGGCATCGGCTGTCGAGCAGAAATATGAGCAGAAGATGGCTCCCTACAACGTTGACGCCGTTACCGACGAGATGAATCAGAAGATCTCCGAGCTTGAAAACCAGAAAATCGAGGCAACCAACAAGCTTCAGGAGGTCATCGACGCCATCAGTCAGGCAAAAGACAACGAAAATCAGATCTTCGCCGACAAGAAAGAGGCGATAAAGAACAACCCAGCCGAGATGGCAAAGATCGAAAGAGAGCACGCTTCGACGATCAGAAAGATGGACAACGACAAGGCGAGCGCCGAAAGAAAAATCAAATTCGAAGAGGAGAGCGCCGACAGAAAGATCAAAAATGAAAAGGCGAAGTACGAAAGACAGATGGCAAGGAACAAATCCGAACTTGCCAAACTCGAGAAGGAGAAAAACCTCGAACTCATCTCGACCAACAAGGAGATCGCCTCTCTGAACAAAGAAAAGAGTGCTGCTCTCGCCGCTCACCAGAAGAAGGTGAACGCACTCAGCGCAAGCCATAAAACCGAAATGAATGCGAATGCCGCAGCAGCAAAGAGAGCGGCAGCAAAATCCGCAGAAAAAGAGAAGGCTATCAAGGCAAGCTCGAAAGGCAGAAAAGCCAAAGTTGCAGCAGAAAAAGCCAACGAAATCAAAAAGATAAACACTGAAAAGGCGAACATCAACAACAAGTACAAAGCGGCAGCAGCCAAAGAAAAGGCTTCGGTCCAGTCAGGTATCGCCGCAAAGCAGCAGAAGATCGCCGCAAACAACAAGGAGATCAAATCGTGGGAAAAGAGGTCTAATGTCGTTGATCCGGTCAAACTCAACGCTGTAACCGCACCCCGCGAAAAGGAGATCGCAGAGCTCACGAAGCAGAAGAAGGAGCTTCAGACGGAAAAGGCTTCAAAGCTTAAAGCCGCTTCCGAAGTCCACAAGCAGAACGTCACCAAGCTCAACGCTCAAAAGGCTGATACCATCAACAAGACAAAGGGCGTCGATACGGAAGTAAAGAATGCTCAGGCTGAAATCGCAAAGAACTTCAACACGATCAGAGGCAAAATCAAGGCTGATATTGCGAAACTTCAGGCAGAAAAGAAGCAGAAGATCGCCGCTCTGAAGGCAGACACGAACGCAAATATCCAGAAAAAGGCTGTTGCAGAGAAGAACTTCAAAGCCAACCTTGCAAGCGAAATGGCGAAGCTGACCGCTGCAAGAAACAAGGAGCTCGGAGCCATGAAGGCAGAACTCGCGAAGGTTTCCAAGCAGCTCGCAGCCCACGAAAAATCCCACGACGCATTTGTCAGCAAGCAGGTGACTCAGGTCGACAAGAAGTACGAAAAACAGCTCAACGACCTCGACATGAAACTTGCCAACGAGAGCATGAGGCTCCAGAAGGCAAACAGCGATTTCGAGAAGAAAAAGAGAGCAGAAGAGGCTGCCGCAAAACAGCAGCACAAGGCATTCCTGGCTGAAAAGAATGCGAAGAAAAAAGGCGTAGACCAGCAGGTCAACAACGCTCAGAAAGAGAGGGATCAGAAGCTCGAAGCAAGGAGAAAAGAGAGAGCTCAGCAGCAGGAGAAATGGAACAAGGAAAAGGATGCCCGCCTTGCGGCATTCGACAGGAAGGTCGCTTCCGACAAGAACAGACTCAACGAAAACAACAAGCAGATCGATGCCATCTCTGCACAGATCGCCGTAATCAACGCTGACTGGGCACGCAGACTTGACGACGAAAAGGCAAAGCAGCACGCAGACGCCAAAAAACGTGAAGCTCAATGGCAAAAGGCTGCCGACAACAAAGAAAAGTGGTATGAAAACGGCAAAACCGCCATTGTTGACAAATACGACAACATGGAGGTCAAGGACAAAGAGAACAGAGAGAAGCAGAAAGAGCAGATGATGGCAAAGAGAGACAAGCTCCTTGCCGAAAAAGAGAAGAGAAAGGCGAACAGACAGGCTGCTCTCGACAAAGAGAAACAGAAATGGGAGAAGGCTCAGGCTGCATACAAGGCGCAGGATGAGAAACTCGCTGCTGCGATCGAAGATCTGACAGCAAAGAAGCCCGACAGCGCTGCAAAAGACAAAGAGACTGCAAAGGCAAAGAAGGAAGAGGTCAACAAAAAGTATCAGGTCAACCTCGACAAGGTCAACGCGGCAGAGCTCCAGCAGGTAAAACAGAGATTCAAAAACGAATACAAGGAGGAGGGAGTAAGAGAGGTCCAGATCACAAAGATCACCAAAAAGATCGAATCTGCGGCAGCTGAAGCTTACTCGAAATCCGGTCTTGACAAGCTCAACAAGGACAAGATCGGTGAAGCCCGCAAGGATTTCGTCGAAGCACTCTTCCTCGACAGCAACAGCAAACCTGCGAAAGAGGGTATGAAAGCTATCTCTACAAAGGCTCAGTCGATGTACTGGGAGGCATTCGGGATGAGAGACAGCAACAAGTCGAAGGCTGTCAGGATCCTTGAGAACCTCATCAAGAACCTCCTTCCGACCGACGAATTTTATCTCAAGTCGATGATGCTCCTTGAAGAGCTCAAATAGGCGAATTTCGGAGAACATGAACTTTTTTCTTAAAAAGGGGGGGCTTCTGCTCCCCCTGTTTTTTATATTTTTTTCACTGTCAGCAGAAGAGAGCCTGTACGACTACTTCAAGATCTTCTACGACGATCCGAAGCTGTACTCGAAGTGGATCGGTCAAGAAAAAAACAATATTTTCAAGGATTTTTTTGTAAACATCTACCATTTGCCGACGCATAAGAAAAGAACCTTCGTCTATCCAGCGGAGTTGAAAATAACCAGAGGGATGGCGGGGAAAGACTCCTTCGGATACCTTTACCTCGAGTTCGACAGACATACAGAGGTCGAAATCGTATTTTTCGGAATAAAGAGCGGTGAAATAACCGTAAACGGCAGTTCCCGCGGCAGGATCTCGCTCAAAAAAGAGACGGATTCAGCAAAGCTGAAAGGAAGTTTCGAAAAGGGCGTATACTTCGTCTCCGTCAGAGTTTCAGAGGAGTTCTCCAAAATCCCGCTGACGGTTTTGTCCAAAACCAGGCTTGTCGGCTCGAAACGCGGATTCACCAAAAGTGCGGCTTCGAACCTGCGGGTCGAGAACAACATTTCAAAGCTCGACGGAGCCCGTTTCGCTGCAATATTCAACCGCTTCTGCTTCCCCCACCCCGACGAAAGCAGGGAATCGGGCAGGCTTTATTTTGACATGCAGCAGTCGAAAAATATAAAATCCGCCGCCGGGCCGATGATCTCGCTCCTCTACGCTTCTTCATCTGACGAAGATGCCGCGAAAGAGCTTAAAAAGCTGGGCTTTTCCAGTGAAAGTCTAGCCTGGTGGAAAGAGAGATTTTTAAACAAGGGTCTTTGCGGATATGAACAAAACTAATATCATCCTTATCGTCATAATATTGATTTTGCTTGGTTTTTCTTACAAAACCCATTCCGAGATCAAGTCGCTCAAGGAGTATTCTGAAGCTTGCGCAAAAGAAAACGAGACGCTGAAAATGGATCTCGATGTCCTTAAAAAAAGACTGAACAAACAGCTGCTCGAAATGCAGTCGGCGAACAAAGCTCAGAAAAATGTCGAGCTGGATCAGAAATTCAACTCGATGAAAAACGAGATCGACAAGTTGCGGCAGCAGAATGCGAAGCACAAAACGCAGGAATACAGAGAGCGGGAAGAGAAAATCTGGGAAGACTGGAGCACCGTGATCAAGCAGGTCTGGGGACCGGAACTGAGCAAAAAGCTCGGCGGATTCGACTTTTCCGAACAGGAGATCACAACTTCCATCGAGGAGTACAACAAGATGGTAGACAACAGCAGGGATATCTTTCTAAGCTGGTACAGGAACGAAATCAACGAGGAGGAGGCCGCGGAAAAGGCGGTAGATATCGCACGCGAATTTTTTGACGAGCTTTCAGATTCCGTCGGTGCCCAAAAGGCGTCTATCGCACTCTCCGTGATTTTTCCGGATTTGAATTTCCGCCAGATGATGTTCACGATAGACCGGTAGATTTTTCGGAATATTTTTTGTCCACGGCTTGTTTCTATCCCGTTTTTTGAGGTTGAAATGCTGAACGAAGAGCTGCTGCAGAAAATCAGACGTATCGAGCTTGTCGCGAAAAAAAACGTCGACAGCTATCTCCAGGGGTCGTACCACACTCTTTTCAAGGGTCAGGGGCTCGAGTTTCAGGAGGTCCGCGAATACACCGAAAACGACGACGCCCGCATGATCGACTGGAATGTCACGGCACGGAGCGGAAAGCCGTTTGTCAAGCTCTACCGCGAAGAGCGAGAACTCGTCGTAATGATAGTCGCCGACATCTCCGGCTCGACAAGCTACGGGATGCACTACGGCGTCCGTGATGTGCTGGCTACGATCGCCGCATCACTGACCTTCAGCGCGATAAAAAATTCAGACAAAGTAGGTCTGCTGCTCTTTTCAGACCGCATCGAGGAGTATATCCCGCCGCGCAGAGGCAAAAACCATCTGCTGACCGTTATCAGGACGCTTCTTACGACAGAGCCGAAGGGGCGGAGGACCGACCCGGATGTCGTATTCAGGTTCCTGAACAAGATAATGAAGCGCAAAACGCTGCTCTTCTTCCTTTCGGACATGCTCTTTGAGGGGATCCCGGATTCGCTCGGGATCACGGCGGCAAAGCATGAAATCGTGCCTATCGGCATCATCGACGACATACTTTTCAAACCGATCGTCGACGGTGCCGTCAGGACTGTCGATCCCGAAACCGGAGAGACTCAGATCATTGACTTCTCTTCGCCATCACGGATGCAGGAACGTTACTTCACGGCCTTAAAAGAGGAGAGTCTCAAAAAAATCGGTCTGAAACCGATGTGGATCAGAAGCTCGGAAAACTTTATGGACGATCTTGTCAACGAATTCAAGCGGCTCGCCTCGATAAAAAAGCGCTAGGGCCGCAAATCAATCAATTTTAACTTGCGAAAAATCGGCTTTTATGGTAGATTCCCGCGTTTTTTTTGTAACCATCTTGACAGGAGGATTTAATGTCAGGTCATAACAAATGGAGCACCATTAAGCATAAAAAAGGTGCAGCAGACGCTAAAAGGGGTAAAATTTTCACGAAACTTATCAAAGAGATCACTATCGCAGCAAAAGGCGGTGGCGGAGACCCTGACGGCAATCCTCGACTGAAGACGGCGATACAGTCAGCAAAGGCAGCAAACATGCCGCTCGACAACATCACCAGAGCGATCAAAAAGGGAACCGGCGAGCTCGAGGGAGCTAACTACGAAGAGGTAACCTATGAGGGTTACGGACCGGGCGGAGTCGCGATGATGATCGACTGTCTGACCGACAACAAAAACAGAACGGTCTCCGAGATCAGAAGGATCTTCACGAAGGCCGGCGGCAATATGGGCGAGAACGGCTGCGTCAACTGGAAGTTCGAAAAGAAGGGTCAGATCATCGTTCCGAAAGAGGGCATCGATGAAGAGCAGATCATGAACGACGCGCTTGAGGCAGGTGCAGACGACGTTATCGACAGAGACGACGTTTGGGAGATCCTCACAGCGATGACAGACGTTTACGCTGTTTCTGACCAGCTCACCCAGAAGGGGTATCAGTTCGAAGAGGCAAAGATCGCAAGGATCCCGCAGACCCTTACGAAGGTCGAAGGAAAGGTTGCAGAACAAGTTCTGAAGCTCGTTGAAGCATTCGACGACAGCGATGACGTTCAGGATGTCTATGCTGATTATGACATCGACTTCTCACAGATTCCCGACGAGGATTAACTGCTCTCTTGGATAGAACCGGCTACACCATTCTCGGAATAGACCCCGGGAGCATCAAGACAGGCTTCGGGCTTATTGAGGTCGTAGCCAATTCCTACAAGCACATCGAAAACGGTCTGATCGTTCCGCCGAAGGATATGGTCTTCAAGGACCGCATCGGTTTCATTTTCAGTGAAGTTTGTGAAGTTATTAAAGAATTTCACCCGGACGTCATTGCACTGGAGGATATTTTCATTGCAAAGAACGCCCAAAGCGCCCTGAAGCTCGGTCACGTCCGCGGAGCAGTCATGTCGGCTGCCGTTATCCACGGTCTGCCGCTTTTCGAGTACACTCCGACTCATGTAAAACAGTCGGTCGTCGGTCACGGACGGGCGGAGAAATACCAGATCCAGGCAATGATCTGCACTCTGCTCGGTCTGAAAGAGCCTCCGTACGAGGACGCAGCTGATGCGCTGGCAATCGCTTTAACCCACGCTTTTTCGATGTAGACCATGATAGGATATCTGAAGGGAACAGTAATTTACTCCGAGGACAGAGAGTTCACGCTGCTGACTGACAGCGGCGTCGGTTACACGGTATTCGTTCCGGCGGACGTCTCTGCTAAATTTCAAGTAGGCAGTTCCATTGAACTTTTTATCGCGACATCAGTTCGGGAGGATGCGATAATCCTCTACGGTTTCGAGCGGATGATCGACAAAAAGATCTTCCTTCTGCTCTGCGACGTCAACAATGTTGGTGCAAAAACCGCCCTTTCGATCCTCTCGGCAGGAACATCGGAGGAGATCGTCAGCGCAGTAACGATGCGGCGTGTCGATTTTTTCAAAAATATCAGCGGGATCGGTCCAAAAACGGCAGAAAAGATCCTCATTGATCTGCGGGACAAGGTCACGAAGCTTCAGGTCGCGCAGATCCAGCCGCTTCCCGAGCCCGAAAGCAGGGAGAAGGCAAACATTCAGGATGCGCTCATCGGACTCTCCGCGCTCGGTTATGCGCCGCAGCAGATCCGCTACGCACTGAATCTCATTGACGGAAAAGAGTTAATGAAGCCGGAGGCGATTGTCCGCGCCGCGCTTAAAATCATACGAAATCAGTAGGGTACAGGATGGACGAACGGTTGGTAAGCTCTCAGCACCAGGATGACGATTCATTTCTCGACGGCGGTCTGCGGCCGCACAACCTGTCGGGCTACATCGGTCAGAAGACGGTCATTGACAACGTAAAGGTCTTCGTTCAGGCGGCGAAAAAGAACGACCGCCAGCTTGACCACCTGCTTCTTGCAGGGCCTCCCGGACTCGGAAAGACGACGCTCAGCCAGATAATCGCCAACGAAATGGGCGTGAACATCTACATCACGTCGGGGCCTGCGATCGAAAAAAAGGGTGATCTGGCTGGACTTCTGACAGCGCTGAAGGAGAAGGATGTCCTCTTCATCGACGAGATCCACAGGCTGAATCCGGCGGTTGAGGAGAGCCTTTATTCCGCGATGGAGGATTACTTTTTCGACATCATGCTCGGCGAAGGAGCCCACGCGAAGAGCATGAGGCTTCCGATAGAACCATTCACCCTGATCGGCGCTACGACCAAAACAGGATCCCTCTCCAGCCCGCTCAGAGACAGGTTCCAGATCGTTTTCAGAATGGATTACTACACTGTCGAGGAGCTCAAAATGATCGTCGAGCGTTCGGCACGTATCCTCAACGTAGAGATCGACCCGCAGGGTGCGACCGAAATCGCCAGCAGATCCCGCGGCACACCAAGGATCGCAAACAGAATCCTGAAGCGCGTCCGCGATTTCGCAGAGGTCAAGGGAAACGGCGTAGTCGACCTTGAGATCGCGAAGTATGCGCTGAACCAGATGGAGATCGACGAAGACGGTCTCGACCAGATGGACAGGACCATCCTGATGACGATCATCGACTCATTCAACGGCGGTCCGGTCGGTATCGACGCGATCGCGGCAAGCGTCAGCGAAGAAAAACGCACACTCGAAGAGGTTTACGAACCCTACCTCATCAAATCGGGCTTCCTTGCCCGCACGACAAAAGGCAGGGTCGTCACCCAGAAAACGCTTGAAAAGTTCAACGTCAGCCCCAAAGAGCTGCAAAGGAGCCTGTTTTGAACGCATACATCAGGCAGTTGAAGCAGATCCAGGAGGCTTACGCACTAAAAGGAGAGGCGTTTTCTGACTATATCCACAGGCAGAAGCTGGAAATTTCAGCAGCGTATCAAGGTTTTACGCCTATATTTTTTGTTGAGCTCGACTACTACGTCTACCTGACCCGCTCGCTTCTGACACAGCATCGGGAAAGCATCTCGCAGGAATTCGTAAAGGAGATCGACCCATTTTTGAAAAAGTACAACAACACGATCCACGACCTGAGCGCAAAGCTTTCCGACAAGGAATTCTACTACATCGGACGTGAAGTAAAGCTCTTTTACTACATCATTTCGCACATCAGCAACCTGCTTCAGAAAAAGCAGCACTACCTGATCCCGAGCTACGTTTTCATCGAGTCGATCGACAGGATGCTCGTCCTATCCCCTCTTTTGGAAAGAACGATCGATCCGCGTTCGCTGATGAGGAACAAATTCAACCTTTTAAGGTTGCGTTTCCTACTCGGTCCGGTCAACCCGCAGCTGGCAGAGCTGGTTGATTACGCCGTATGGTTCGAGGTGATATCATCCTTCGCGAATGAAAGGGACAAGAAGAATTTTTTTGACACGTTCAAGAAAAAAGTCAGCAATTTCACAGATTCGCCGCAAGTTTCAAAAAATTCGGAAAACTACACGACCGTGGATTTCGTCGAAGATCTCAGAGGCATAATTTCAACTATCGAGATAAAAAAGGCACTCAGAGCACTGCTTGAAAAGGATTCGAACGCCAAAACGACGGCAGGCGAATTCCTGCAAACCGTTGAAGGTAAACTCGCCTCCTCTCTGGAGCAGATCACGCAGGAGCAGGAGATCTCAAGGTGCGCCGCGATCACTGCGAGTCTGACAGCGCAGATAGCTTCAAACCTTGAAGAGAACAAGCTTTCGGAGCTCCGCGAATACGTCATCACGGCGAAAGCGATGCTTCCGTACCTGACGGACGTTTTCAGGCACCTGATACCGGCATCGTACGCTGTAACGCTCCGCCGGTTTGAAGAGACGCTCTCCTACATAGACGAACTCTTCCCCGCGACAGCGGAAAAGGAGGCTGTCGTTGCCTCACTGACAGAGATAAGGGATGCCGTTTCGATGCTGATCGACAAGCCGAACCTTCCGTCCAAGGATTCAGTCAACCTCTTCGTATCAAAGATGCGGCAATTATCTGCCGGCCGCTAAGCTGCTTAATTTTTATTTCGAATATATCAGTCTGCCCTTTGCAAAGAGATTTTTGCAGTGGTTGTGGGCGAAATGATAAACCGGATATGAGACCGTTCCGGCATCCATAACTACCAGATCGGCATCCTTCCCTACCTCGATCGAACCTTTGCGGTCATCACGTTTCAGAGATTTCGCGCCGTTTATCGTGATCCCAGTCAGAGCCTCTTCGATCGAGAGACGCAGCTGCGTCGCGCCGATGCTTGCGGCGAGCGGAAGGAACCCGCACATGCAGCTACCCGGGTTCATGTCGGTCGCAAGCGCCACGGTCACGCCGAGATCGCGCATCTTTGCTGCCGGGGCAAATGGAAGCCTCGAAAAGAGCGAAGTTATCGGCAGAACTCCGGCAACGACGCCGTTTTCGGCAAGTTTTTTCATGCCGGTCTCACTGACTGCTTCTAGGTGGTCGACCGAAGCCGCCCCCATCTCCGATGCAAGCTCCGTCCCGCCAAGAGAGTGGAACTCATCCGCATGGAGCTTTAACTTGAAGCCCATATCCTTTGCGGCGGTCATAAGCTTTTCCGTCTCCTTCAGCGAGAAATACCCCTCCTCGCAGAAGACATCGGCAAATTCGGCAAGCCCGCGTGCCTTTATCTCGGGCAGCATCTCGTTGTTTATGAGACTGATATACCCTTCGTGGTCGTTTTTGAATGCCGGCGGATATGCGTGGGCACCGAGAAAAGTCGGAACGATCTCTATCGGGTAAGCTTTTTGAAGTTCCCTGACCGCAGTCAGTAGCTTCAGCTCGCTCTCGGTGTCAAGACCGTATCCGGACTTGATTTCAACGGTCGTAACGCCGTAGGAGATCAGCTGCTCGAGACGTTTCGACGACTGCCGGACTATCTCTTCGAGCGAAGCGGATTTGGTCTTTTTCGTGCTGTTGATGATCCCGCCGCCGGCTGCCGCGATCTCTTCGTAGGTCGCACCGCGCGACTTCATCGCAAACTCGTCTTCGCGTGTCGCCGCAAAGACAAGATGCGTGTGGCTGTCAACGAGCCCGGGATAGACAGCTCTGTTGCCGGCATCGAAAACCGCTCCGGCATACTTCGACCTGAAATCGGGTTCTATCTTCAAAAAACCGGCGGTAGATCCGACAAACGCGAGCTTCCCGTCGCTGCCGGCGGCGATACAGAGAGCTCCGCCTTTGAGTATAGGATCACCCTTCTTTGAGGTAAAAATCTCGGAAATGTTTTCGAGAATAAGAGAATAAGTCAATATTTTAGAGCAGTTAGTTCTGCTCAGCCTTTGCCGCGAAAGTTCTGTTGAATTGACGTGCAAGTCTGCTGACCTTTCTTGCAGCAGTATTTTTATGAAGAACGCCCTTGCTTACAGCCTTCTGGATCTCGCTGACAGCCGTTGCAAAAGTCTTCTGAGATTCTTCGCGATTTTCACTGTTTACAGCATCTTCAAAATGGTGAGAGAAGGTCTTTACGCGTGATTTGATCGAACGGTTGTAAAGGTTGCGTTTTTCACTTGTAATGATTCTCTTTTTTGCTGATTTGTGGTGAGCCAAAATATCCTCCTTTAACAATATAAAAGTAAACAGGCAATAACCCTAATAAAAGCCCGCTGTTTATAGACAAAAAGTCCGCGTTGTCAAGTTTAAAGCAAAAACTTTAATGAAATCAGCCGCTTTTTTTGTTTCTTTTTTTTGTTTTCTGTGTAAAAACCGCCGAAAGGAGGTGGATCAGGATGAAAAAACCGATAGTTTACATCAGCCGCTGCTTCGGGATCGCGAAGTGCCGCTATGACGGAGACTGGGTCATCGACAGGAATGTTGAAACAATCAAGAAATATATCGATTTCAGAGACTTCTGCCCCGAGACCGGGATAGGGTTCCCGTCTCCGAGAGAGAAGATCCGCGTTGTCAGGAAAGACGGCGTTCTCGAGCTCCTGCAACCGGCGACAGGCAGGTTTTTCACCGGAGAGATGATCCGGTTTTCGACGGATTTCATCAATTCGATCGGTCGTTTCGACGGCTTTATCCTTAAAGGAAAGAGCCCGAGCTGCGGAGTAAAAAACACGAAACTTTACGACTATGCAACCGGAGAACTGATCTCGACCGGAGCAAGCGGTTTCTTTGCATCGACCCTGCTTGGCCTTTTCCCTGAAACACCTGTAATTACTGAAAAATCCTTTGAAGACGCCACTGAGACCGCTATATTTCTGGATAAAGTTTTCAAGAGATACGGAGGGACTCCGAACGCGCTCCTTACCGAGCTTTTTTCTTTGGAGCGGTAAGACACTCCGAAAGTATTTCGTCGCAGTTCGAAACCAGTTTCACGGTGATCCCGCGCTTGATCTCTTCCGGGAGTTCGTCGTATTCGGCCGCGTTTTCTTCCGGGATGAAGACCCGCTTGATCCCAGCCTGCTTTGCCGCCATGATCTTCGCCTTCAGACCGCCGATCTTCAAAATCCTGCCGCGGAGCGTGATCTCTCCCGTCATTGCGAGGTTAGACGAAATCGGGATGCCTGAGACCAGCGATGCGACCGCCAGCGAGATTGCAGCCCCCGCAGAAGGTCCGTCTTTCGGGGTCGCCCCCTCCGGGAAATGCAGGTGGAAGGTCGAATTCGTCCAGACATTTTCGTCGATCTCATGGTGGATCAGCGAGTACTTTTTTACATAACTTACTGCAATTTCTACAGATTCTTTCATTACGTCGCCGAGGCTGCCCGTGACCTTGACTTCACCCTTGCCGGGGTAGCGGATCGCCTCGATTTCAAGTGTCGTACCGCCGTACGGAGTCCACGCAAGGCCGTTGACGACGCCGATTTCGCCCTCTTTTCCGGTCTTGTTCTGGTGATACTTCTCGATCCCGAGGTAATCCGAGATGTTCTTTTCGGTGATCTCGACTGAGTTTTTCAGCTTTTCAGGGTCGTTCACGCTGTCGAAAGCTATTTTCCGGCAGATTTCGCCGATCTTGCGCTCAAGTTCGCGGACTCCCGACTCCATCGTGTAGCGGCTGATCAGTGTCTCGAGCCCCTTCTCCGAAAATTTGAGGTCGAAACCCTCGATACCGTTGAACTTTTTCTGCTTGGCGACAAGGTAGTCCAGCGCGATGTTCTTTTTCTCGAAGTTGGTGTAGCCGTCAATCTCGATGATCTCCATCCGGTCGTAAAGCGCCCGCGGGATGTTGTGCGCATCATTCGCGGTGGCGATGAACATGACCTTGCTCAGGTCGAATTCCATGTCGATATAGTGGTCGACGAAGGTGCTGTTCTGCTCTGGATCCAGGACCTCGAGCATCGCCGAAGCAGGATCGCCGCGGTAGTCGCTGCTCATTTTGTCGATCTCGTCGAGAAGGAAAAGCGGGTTGTTCACGCCTGCCTTTTTGAGTGACGAAATGATCCTTCCCGGCATAGCGCCGACATAGGTGCTTCTGTGCCCGCGGATCTCAGCCTCGTCATGGACGCCGCCGAGCGACTGCCGGACGAACTTTCTTCCGAGAGCCTTCGCAAGTGAGCCTGCAATGCTCGTTTTGCCGACTCCGGGAGGTCCGACAAGACAGACTATCGGAGCCTTGACGTCGTTTCCGGTCAGCTTCAGAACCGCCAGATATTCGAGTATGCGCTTTTTTACGTCGTCAAGCCCGAAGTGGTCCGCATCGAGCTGAGCCTTCGCCTTTTTAATGTCGATGTCGCACTCCTCGCTCTTCGCCCACGGAAGCGAAACGACTGTGTCGATGTAGTTGCGGACGACCTCCTGATCCTGACCGAACGGGTTTGAGCGCGTCAGCTTGCGGAACTCGTCGCGGAGACGGTCTTTGACGAACTGCGGCGCCTCGAGCTGCTTGATCCTGCGGAGAAGCTGGCTGTCGTAGTTCTGCGGTCCGGCGAACATCGGATCATCCTCTTCAGCTTCAGGATCCGGTTCCGGCTCTTCATCGACAAACGGGTCTGCCGGATGCGGACGCATATCGGGCGAGTAGAGCATCGAAAGCTCCTCGTTGAGCTCGTGGATCTTCTCGTTTATAAAGACTTCACGCTGACGCTTGTCGAAGACATCCTGAACGCGGCGGTCTATCTCGCTTTCGTAGTTGTGAGTAGTGAGATCCATCTTCGCAAGCTCCATCAGCATGTCGATCTTTCTGCTCAAATCGCTCTCGACAAGCAGCTGATAGAACGGCATCAGATCGTCCTGGCGGATCAGCGAGGCAAAGACGTTCACGAGCTTTCTTATCTCTTTGATGGCGCATGTGTTCTCTATGACATCAGCCGGCGCATTGTATGCCTTGAGGTATTCGCGGGTCGTCAGCCTGAGTGCGCGTGACTTCGCAGCAAGGCCGCTGCCGCCTTTGCCCGGAGTCAGAAAAGATCTGGTCCCGGCCGTAAAACCGCCGTTGGCGTCGATTTTCAGATCTCCGATCTCGACGACATGAAGCGCGTTGATAGTCAGCTTGCATTTTCCGTTCGCAAGTTCGACCAGGTCATCCATGTGACAGAGCGTGGCGTAGGGCAGAAAGACGTTGAAGTCGTCTTTCGGTTCTGGGTTCCGGTAGACCAGAAAGAACAGATCGCCGTTCGCCGTTATCGAGCGCTCGACCGCATAAAACTCCCCCGCCGCCGGATAGATGTCCGCCGACGTCTCGGGGAAAACGACAAAATCCTCGTTCAGGAGGATGGGAAGTCTGACATTATCTTTTTTAGGCATAAAAATAGTCCTTTAATTCAGATTGGTTTTCATGATTTTTTCCGGTTCGGCGCCGCAGGAAATCACCTCAGGCGTAATGATGATCTCATCAACGAGCCCCTTTTCATCCGGAGCCTTGAACATTACGTCGAGCATAGCCGTCTCGATGATCCTGCGCAGCCCGCGGGCACCGGTTTTGAGCCGTTCCGCCTTGTTGACGATCTCCGCCATTGCCTCGTCCGTGAAGGTAAGCTTTATCCCGTCCATCCGGAAAAGCTGCTCGTACTGACCGATCAGGGAATCCTTCGGCTCAGTCAGGATACGCAGAAGCTCGTCGTGCGTCAGCTCCTCGAGATAGGCTGTGACAGGCAGTCTGCCGACCAGTTCGGGGATCAGACCGTACTTCAGCAGATCCTCCGGCTGAAGCTCCTTCAGCAGGTGTTCCTCCTGAAGCCTGACTGACGAGTTGTCCGCACCGAAGCCGACCCTCTTCTTCCCGATACGCCTGCCGATGATGCCCTCTATCCCGACAAACGCACCTCCCACAATGAAGAGGATGTTCGTCGTGTCGATCTTTATGCACTCCTGGTAGGGATGCTTGCGGCCTCCGCTCGGCGGCACGCTGGCGATAGTC
>JAGAAT010000150.1 GCA_017615095.1 bacterium | reverse complement strand
TGACCGCAGGGACGAACCAGTCGTTTTTCGAGACGGTTTTAAGCGAAATAGTGATCGTCTCGGCATCGTAGCAGCCGTTTTTCACGGCATACGCGGTCGAAACCATGACTGCGATATGATTTTTTTCCGACTTCAGGAGCGGGTTCAAAGCCCCTGTATCGCATCTGCCGGTGACGGCTTCGTAGACCTTGCGATAGCGTTCCGGGACATCGTCCGAGGACTTCGAAGCTCCGGAAAGAAAATAAAAAAGTTTGATATTTACGGGATCCTGAAGGAGCGGGAAGTATTCCTGAAGCTCCTCGCATCCGCTCTCGACGAATGTCGCCTTTTCAAGCGAGCATTTGAGCAGGTACGCCTTAACGACCTCGTCAGGATCGGTCGTCATCTTCAAGGCATCTACCATCTTTTCGAAATGCCTCTCCGCGAATTTCAGGTTCCCTGTCAGATAGTTGGAGATGTAGTTTTCCATGCTGACGTATGAATCCTGCTGCCACGCCGGAGCCTGCTTTGACGAGCACGAAAACACGGAAAAGATCGCTGCTATCAATAAAATCCAGTACTTCACGGCAGCTTTATCTCCTTTTCCTGACTGATCGGCAGAGCGTTCCTGACATCCTTGACCATCGAATTTATCGAGTTGATGATCATATCGACATCCTTTCTCAGAACATCGAGGTCATGCGTTCCCTGCTGAAGGTTTTCGCCCGATTTTATGAGAGAATCGATAAGCTTGTTGAGCTCGACCATCTTTCCGTTGATATCGGTTACGATGTCGTTGATCCTATCGACCGTCCCGTCCTTTTCAAACAGCCGCGTGTTCGCCGTTTCGATGGTTCTGTTCGCGGAATTTATCAGATTTTCGACCCCCTGGAGCGAGTTGTTGGCGTGTTCGATGCTCTCCTGGAACTTCGCAGCCGAAACTTTATCCCCGGAAAGCATCTCTATCAGCCCGTGCTTCGACGCAAGGTCAGAAGTGATCTTCTCGGTATTCGCAAGTGTCTTCGAGAGGTTGCTCTGGGCACTCGTAAGGTTATCGATATTCGAGGCTATCACATCGATTTTTTCGATCATAGGCTGAAGTTTTTTGATCAGCATATTGATGTCATCTACCGTCTGGACCTGGAAGACATCTTTCTCCGACGCCTCAGGCGCCTTCAGGTCCGGAGTAGTAACAACGAATTTTGCCGAACCGATGAGAGGCCGCTCGAGAGTAAAAACCGAGCTTTTGTTGATCCTTGAGGCGTGATCCTCCGAAACTCTGACCGTGATGACAACGCTCCCCTCGTCGTTGAGCTTCAGGCGGTTGACCTTTCCGATCTCGAATCCCGAAAAGAGAAGAGACATACCCTCCGAAATGTCATCACCGGAAGCTGAAAGCAGAGTGTAGTTCGCATATTCGTTGAAAACGCCCTTCCTGACCAGAAGATATGCCAGCGCCGCTGCGATGCAGAAAAGCGAAAGCGTCAGGAACAACCCGACCTTGAAGGCAACCGATTTTTTCAAGCGGACTCCATACCTCAAAAAAAATAAAAAATTATAGGAACAGAAGAATCTATGTAAAATTTTCTCCTTATACATTTTTTTTTAAATGGCGGCAAAAGGGAGTAAACTCACCGCCGCGAAGCCGTTCAGACGGCTGGTTTCTGTGTTTAATACCTGATTTTGAAAAGAGGCAGCGATGGCGGTTACCCCTGACAGACACGAAAGGATAAGCGAGTTCAAATACACTCTTCTGCAAATATGCGCAGGGATCTCTCTGAATCTCATTCTGGCAAATCTGGCACTTTACTTCAAAATACCGCTCTATCTGGACTCTCTTGGAACGATCCTGGCAGCGATGCTCGGCGGAGCGAACCCCGCCATAATGGTAGGATTTTTCTCCAACGCCATCAACGGGATATCCAGTATCGACACCCTTTACTACGGCATAATCAGCATCCTGATCGCCGTTTTTGCCGCCTATTTTCAGCGTAAAAAATATTTCCGCTCCATTCCAGGGATCCTTCTGGCGATCATCACATTTTCACTTATCGGCGGAGGTCTCGGTTCGGTCCTGACATGGTTCCTCTACGGTTTCGGATTCGGTGAAGGCATCTCAGCCCCGCTCGTCAACAGGATCTGGGCATCAGGCTTCTCCGAAAGCAAGTTTCTTGTCCAGCTCTTTTCCGATTTCCTTCTTGACCTGCTCGATAAATCGCTTGTAGTCGTACTAGCCCTAGCAGCCTACAGATTTATCCCGGAAAAGATCAAAAAGATTTGCGAAAGACCAGCGAAAACCTATTACGAAAGCGAAGTCAAAAGCAAAATCATCCGCTACTCGCTCTTCAAAAAGGTCGTCTCGATGGTCGTTGTCGCCGAAATAATTCTCGGCGTGCTTGCCTGCATGATCGGCTTCTTCCTCTACCGCGGAGTCTCTATCCGCAACTACACGGATGTAGCTATCGGCGTTACCTCGGCAGCGGCATCTGTCATCGACGCTGATTCCGTTGACCGTTTTCTGACTGAAGGCCGCAGTGCCGAAGGCTATACCGAGACTGAAAAGCAGCT
>JAGAAT010000149.1 GCA_017615095.1 bacterium | reverse complement strand
GCTGCTCTCGGAAAATGTGCGCCGCACAATTTTGCAGTCGACACCGTTTCGGGCGACGCCATTGTCGTTGACAAAAATACCGGTCTGGAGTGGCAAAAGACCCTGACCGGCGGCAAATATGACTGGGCAGGCGCCCTTGCACAATGTGAAACCCTGGAATATGCAGGAAAAACAGACTGGAGACTTCCGAGTCCTAAGGAGTTTTTCACTATTACGGATGCCGGCAGATACAATCCGGCTTTTGACACGGCATATTTCCCTGACAATTCAGAGCTTTCTTCAGACTACTTCTGGACGTCGCGTGCAAAAGATGACGGGAATGCATATTATCTGGATTATAACGATGCTTATTCCAATTCCGCAGAGATCTCAAACGAATATAATGTTATGTGCGTCCGCGGCGACGAGCTCCCGGCTGCCTCCTTTACGACAAAGACAATAAGAAACGGTGTTGTCGTTATTGATTCGGCAACAGGACTGATGTGGGAAAAGAGTTACTATGCAGACTACTCCAGATATTGGATAAATGCACTTTCTATATGCGAAAACCTGAACCATGCAGGATATACAGACTGGAGACTTCCCAACAGAAACGAACTTGCATCACTGCTCAATCTTGACAAAACGGAATCACCGTATTCCGATTTCCCTGGTATAGGCACATCAGAAATTTACTGGTCATCCACTACATTGTATGATGATGATAAAGATAGAGGATGGGGTATATATTTCGACAACGGTAGATCTTACGCGATGTATAAACAATATAATTACTATACCCGCTGCGTCCGCTCGGATTAAATAACCTGGATGCCAGAACGGTATTGCCTTTTTATTAAAAATCCCTAAAACCTTCTGTTTTTTTGATAATTCAGCTTTGTGAAATCGATCTTTTCAAGGAGATAAGAATGAATAAGTCCTTTATTATTTTTGCTCTTTTGTCTTTCTTGCTGCTTTCCTGCGACTCAGGACTCAAATTCGAGAATCCGCTTGACGGGCACAATCAGGATTCGCAAACGGAAAGGGAGAGCTCGGCGGAGAGTGCTACGCGAACAAAACCTGCAATTCGGGTCTTGTCTGCGACGAGGAGAGCAATACCTGCGTAAAGGAAGCGGAGGGCGATACGACTCCGACTGATACAGGTACACCGGAACCTACGGATACCGGAACAGCTGAACCTGACGAAGACAGCGGTGACACTGTTCCGGATGGTGGCGATTCAACACCGGACAACGGTGATTCCGCCGATGACTCGGATACAGGCGACTCAACACCGGACAACGGTGATTCCGCCGATGACTCGGATACAGGCGACTCAACACCGGACAACGGTGATTCAGCCGATGACTCGGATACAGGCGAACCTGATACCGAAATATCTGATATTGATCACGATGATCCTGAGCCAATACCGGACACCGATCCGGTCAGCGACGGTGATGCCGAACCTGTTCCGGCAGATCTATGTGATCCGAATCCGTGTGATGGTGTCGCGAACTCGACAGGTGAATGCCTTGAAGATGGCTATGCGACTTATTCATGCAAATGTGGAACAGATTTTTATTGGAATGGTTTTGCCTGTATTTTTATGGCTGGGTTTGAAGATGACAGCGCAAACTGGGTGATTGACTCGGTAAATTCTTCAGCTCCGTGCTGGGAGATCGGCATACCGACAAGCGGTCCGGGAGAGGCTCACAGCGGAATGAATGTCGCCGCGACTTCTCTTGCTGGAAATTATGCGGATAACTGTGCTGACGTTCTGAGGTATAACAAAAGCATATTTCTTCCTCCCTACGGAGATCCGACAATATCATTTTATGCTTGGGTCGATATTGTTGGAAGCGGTTATGCACCGTTTGATTATGTCGAAGTTCTGATTAAGAGAGATGACGAAATTTGGGAAACAGTGACAGGGATTTATCTTTCGGCAGACACTCCTTCGCCGCTTCAGGCGCTTGACAACACTAAGACAAAAATAACGAAACAGCTTGGAACAGCTTACTACATATTTACAGGAGACATATCGGCTTTAAAAGGACGGAGCATCGAAATAGGCTTTCGGTTTATAAGTGACGCAAGTGACAACAGTGCAGGTTTTTACCTTGATGATATAACGATATATAATTAGTTCACAGAACGCGCTTTTTGACGCTTATGAACCTTCCGATCATTGAGTCAACGGACGATACGAACGCAAATGTGTCGGGGTACTTGTAGAGGATGTTTTTGAACTCGTTGAGCTGGTGCTTGTTGATGACGCAGATGATGTGCTGCTTCTCCTTGCCGCTGTAGACGCCGCGGACGGTAGAGATCGTTGCGCCGTGGTGTAGTTCGTCGAAAATGTCCTGGCAGATCTCTTCGGCGTGTTCGGTAATGATTTCGAATTTGATGCCGCCTTCGTTGCCTTTTAGTACGAAATCTCCGATCCTTGATGTTGCAAAACTGTAGATAATACAAAGTATTACGGGTTTCATGTCGTAGATCATCCTGCCGGTCGCATCGGGTTCTCCGTAGACGAAATAGCTGGTGAAGGCAACTGCGACGTTGAGGATAAAGATGACCCAGACGAAGTTGAAGGCAGGGAATTTTTTGCTGATGAGTTTGGCTATGATGTCAACGCCGCCGGTCGAGGCGTTCGATTTGAATGTCATGCCGTAGATGTAGCCGTTCACTATGCCGGCAGCCAGTACGGGAAGCACGGTGTCAACGCCGTTTGCCCGGTAGATGTAGCCGCCGAGGAGCGGTTCTCGGTATTCGTACAGGATCATGTATGCGACGGAGTAGGCGACTGTGAAGAGGAATGATCTCAGCGCGAATCTCCGGTTTACGAATATCAGTGCAAGGATCGTGAGCGGGATGTTCACCATCAGCGTGAAGTGACCGATGTTGAGACCCAGCTTGTACTGGAGCATGATCGCGACTCCGCTGAGTCCGGCAGGCGCGAATTTGTTCTCGATGATGAAGATGATGTAGTTGAAGGCGAGCAGGACCGCCATCAGAACGATCGTTAGATACTCTTTCAGATTTTTTCGGAACTGTTCTTTTTCCATATCAGAATCTCCAATCAATAAGTGTCGTTGAGCATCCTCCGCTCTTCACTCTGACGGGTGCCAGATCATCGTCAGGGAACTCGGTCATATCGCTGTCGGTGAGTTCGACGTCAAGCTCCTCAGCCGGGTATGTCTCGCCTTCGATTTCTGGCTGTCCGCCGGTACATTCGTGCCGTCTGCATAGCTCAGAGACTGCGGCAGCTGCGTTGATCCTGCCGTATCCGTATAATTCGCTGAAGCCGTTTTCGTCGTACATCGCATCGTTCGGGGCGACTTTGTCGGCTGTTGTCGTCAGGATCTCGTAAAGTTCATCCCTGCTCAGCTGCGGATATGCTCCGATCAGAAGTGCGGCTATCGAGGCGGCAAGCGGCGTCGCGCTGCTGGTCCCGCCGAAAAAACCGGTGTAGTCCGTTGCCGAGTAGCCGAAGTAGCTCCTTGCGTCGATCGTCCAGATCCCGTCCTTTGTCGTTTCGATCGCGAAGGGGTTCCAGAGGTAGTCGGCATCAGTGTCTGATGAGGGCGAGAGGATATCGAGATCCCTGCCGAAATCGCTGTAGCTCGAGCGGATCCCGTAGGCGTTGACGGCTCCGACGGCGATCACGTTTTCGTTTGCGGCAAAGCCGTCGAAGGTCGCCTCAGCGCTGATGTCCTCGTTCCCGTTGCCGGCGGCGAAAAAGATGACTACGCCGAGCCCGTCCCGGTCGTATTTCCTCGCATGTTCTATGATCTCCTGAAGGACTTCCGGCATATCGACGTGACCGGAATTGTCGGCAGGTCCCCAGCTGTTCGTTATGATGTGGACGCCGTTGTCGAGCAGGAAGTTGAAGGCAGAAGCCATCTTTTCGCTGTCCCCGAAGGTCGAACCAGCCCTGACCGGAACTATTTTGCAGCCCGGACATCCGCCGGCGACGCCTATTTCGTTGCCACGAACTGCCGCAGCGACACCTGAAACGCAGGTCCCGTGCGGTTCGTTTTCGTCGGCGTATGGGTAATCGTCATCGTCTTCGAGGTCGTAGCCTTTCAGAAATTTGCCCTCCATGTCGGGGTGGTGAAGGTCGAATGCGTCATCGATGATGCCGATCTTTACTCCTGCGCCGGGCTCAAGACCGAGCTCTTCGATGATCTCCCATGCCTCGGCTACTCTTGCGTCATTGCCCGCAGTCCCGCGCTGTCCCGTGTTTTGGAGATGCCACTGATTTTTGAAGTAGGGGTCAGCGCTCTTCAGCGCGATATCGAGTTTTTTATCAGGCTCTACGCTCCTGACGAGCGGAGATGCTTTCAGACAGAGCGCCGATTCTTCCGGATTGTTTGTGCGGACGGCGTAAAAGCTGCTGCGTTTTATTTTGTATACGCTTTCGACACCGCAGGTTTTTATCGCAGCCTTCGTGAGCGGTTTCGAGCCGTCAGCCGGTCTTACGAAAAGAGTCTCGCCGAAGATGGAAAGTGCAAAAAAGAGTGTGAAGAGAGCCAAAAAAAATTTCATGTCAAACTCTGCAAAAAATCGCCGTCACATAGTAGTAAAAAGTGAAAAATCAAGCAGGAACGTCTAGTTGTCCTTTTCGTGCGGAAAATCGACGAATCTGATGCGGGAGTCTGTGTTTTCGATCTTGTCGTCGAGGTTCCGTCTGAGTTCGGCATCCTTCCCGAGGACCGAAAGCGCCTCGATATCGTTGGGCGAATATTTCAAAACCTTGTAATAGAAGATGTTGCGGTAGATCAGGTTGTTCTGTTTCGCGTAGATGTTTGCGATCATTTTGAAGATCTTGACGGCGTTGTCGAGGTCGTTCATCTGCTTGTAGACGAAAGCCTGACGCTTCAGGAAGTTCACGTTGTTCGGATCCTTCGCGACGAGCTTTTTCAGCAGTACCAGAGCGTTTTCGTACTGGTGGAGCTCTATACGGGTCTCGATAAGCTCAGCCAGGATATCCTGATCGTCCTTTCTCATCGAATAGAGCATGAGCAGGCATGATTCGCGGTCTCGCAGGTTGGCGACAGTTCCGTCCCTGTGCTTTTCCCGGACAGAGTCGAGTATCTTTTGTGCCTCTTCGAACATCTCCTCGTGGATCATTATGCTTGCCAGATTCAGCAGGTCGCGCATGGATGCCTTGTTCATGTCCATTATCCTGCGGAGAAGGTAGATCGCGGTAAGCCTGTCATCCTTTTTGATGAAATAGTTGGCTGCTGCGCGGTACTTGTCGGCAGCTTCGGCGAACTTCCCCGTCCTGATGTCGATATCGGCGCTGAACATGTTGAGCGGACCGTTGTCGGGTTCAAGCTTCATTGCCATCTGGATGTAGTTCGATGACTGTACGAAGTTCTGGCGCTCAAGCTCCTGCTGCGCGATCGAAAGGTAGATGTTGATCGCATTGTCGATCTTTTTGTGGTTTTTGTAGTATTCGGCGAGCTGGATGAAGTTGTCTATCTTGTTCGGGTCTTTGTTTATTTCGGCAAGAAGTTTCGCAGATTTGACATCCTTGATGAGTTCGTTGAAATCGAGACTCGGGATCTTTTCCAGAACCTGCTGCGCCTCTTTTGAGAGGACTGAATCGTGATCCTTTTTGAGAAAGCCAAAAACCTTATCTAAAAGTCCGGAACCCATTATCACCAGCCCCACACGATTAAAAACAGTGAAAGAGTATAGTTTTTATGCCTCTCAAGTCAATTTGAAAGCTCTCCGGGGGTGTACTTTTTTGAATTTTT
>JAGAAT010000148.1 GCA_017615095.1 bacterium | reverse complement strand
TCCGCGGCGACAACGTCATGCCCGGATATTTCAACCGCCCGGAAGAGACCGCCGAGATCATCAAAGATGGCTGGCTCCACACCGGCGACACCGGGATCCTGGACAAATACGGTCTCAGGATCACGGGGAGAGTCAAGGATATCATCGTCACATCGAACGGAAAGAACATCAACCCCGAGGAGCTCGAATTTGCACTGCTCAAGGGTTATCCGTGCATCAAAGAAATCGGCGTCTTCTCGAAAGAGGGCGTGATCTCGGCTGTGATCCTGCCGAACATGCTCGTTGTCCGCGAAAAGGGCACACTCTCGGCAGAGGAGGTCATCCGCGAAGCGATCGTCGATTTCAACCTGAAAACTGCCTCATACAAGCACATAATGAAGTTTTACATCGTCTCGAGCGAGCTCCCGAAGACAAAGCTCGGCAAGCTCCAGCGCTTCCTGCTCGAACCTCTGGCACGCAAGGGTTCGATCGAAAAGGACAACGGCGGAGAGGAGCCGGACAGCAGGATCTACCGCTCGCTGAAGGAGTTCATCACCGAAGAGACAGGCATCAAGAATATCGCGCCGGACGCCCACTTCGAGATCGATCTGGGGATGGATTCGCTGACAAAAGTGTCACTTATAGCATACATCGAAAACACCTTCGGAGTCGCACTCACGCAGCAGGAACTGGATCAGTGCAGCACGCTCAAGCTCCTTTCGGCACGGCTTGAAAACAGCCATCAGTCGGACAAAGCCGAAAAGTTTTCGTGGCGTGAGATACTCATCAGCAAGCTTCCGCAGATAAATATCGGAAAACCCTCGTGGATCGGCGCCTTCACCCTCTTTTTCTTCAAAAACCTGATGCACATACTCTACCGGATGCACGGAAGCGGCGCAAAAAACGTCCCGAAGGGCGCCTGCATCATGGTCGCCAACCACAGGAGCATCGCAGACGGTCCGAGCATCGTTTCGCTCCTGCCGCAGAAGATCATGCGCCGGACATACTTCCTCGCGAAGGCAAAACACTGGCAGTCCGGTTTTGCGCAGTTCATGGCACGCCACAACAACATCATTCTGATTGACGTAAACCAGAATATAACGACAGCCCTCCAGCATGTCGCGGCGGCGCTGACTATGGGCAGGAACGTGGTGATCTTCCCGGAGGGCACCCGCTCGGCAGACAAGACCCTCAACCACTTCAAGGAGTCTTTCGCGATAATCAGCACCACCCTTAACGTTCCCATCCTCCCGATCGTCATCCGGGGTTCGGAACGGGCGCTTGCAAATATCAAGGGGCACTCTTTCATCCGCCCGTGTGCCGGGATCTTCCTAAAATTTCTGGAACCGATCTACCCGAAGCAGTCCGAAGATCCGAAGGAGCTGAGAGACCGTGTGGAAGCCGTATTCAGGGAAGAATTCAAAGACGAATAGCTATTTCATATTGAGGATCATCGTATCAGCCTGAGCCTTCAGGAACTTCACCGCGCTATCCGTAACGCCGGCGATATTGACCCAAAGTTCGCGCTTTTTCCCGTTTCTGACCATCTTTTTATGCGAAACGAACTCTGAAAAGCCCGTTTTGTTCTCAAGAAAGATGTTGATATCGCTCCACGAATAGTCGCTGCGTTTTTCGGAGCGGTAGCGCGAAACAAAAACCGTCGTCGAGGCGGAAAGATAGGTCGGCGACTCCTCGGGATCCACCGTTGCAAGCGGATGAAGCAGGATCGTTTTGCCCGGGAAAAGCTCTGAAAACGTATCAAGCGAGATCTGATCCAAAACGACGAAACCCTGGATTTTATTGAGTTTTGAAAGCTCTTCTACATCCTTCGGGTTCAAGATCCCCGGGATGAGCAGAAAATCGGAAAAGTCGGCAGGGACCTTGCGGTCGTAAATCAGTATCCGGCGCTCTACATTCCTGCTTTTGAAGACGGCAAAACGCCTGGGATCGTCTGAAATGACCGAGATCCTGACACGGTCGGAGTATCTGCGCCCGGTCCGCGGCTTTGCCTCGGTTTTCGTCACCTCCATGCGGGGCTCGATGAACCTCTGTTCCGGCAGAGTGTAGATAAAATGGCGGGCCGATTTGAGAAGGTTTTTCTCCTCCTCCGTGTAGCGCTGTATCATCAGCACTGTCTGATAAGTTCCTGAAATTTCGGCATTTACACGATTTTCGTCATACTTTGTGATCCTGGCGCATGAAGGATCCAGCCAGACACCGCGGTAGATCGAACCGCTGTAGCCGTAAAAGCATATCAGCTCCTTTTCGATAAGGTGCGGAGTCGATCTGTCGGCAGCAAACGTGTAGATCCTCTTATCGTTGGTTTTGCCAGGCTTCAAAATCTCGACGCCGAGAGGATAACGGTAGTTCCAGCACCTCTCCAGCGACTGGTTCCTGGGCTCGCCGGCGGAGTGCACAGCCGGATAGACCGTCTTCTCAGAGAACAAAAACCACGAACAATCCTCGGGAGTTACCAATTCAGGCTTCATCGATACCGGAAATTCGACCCCAGCCTTTGCCAGACTCTTTTCGCGGCAGCGGCAGTCACAGCTGAACGGAGTCTGCGGAGTGCTCCTGCGGGAGATGCAGAGCCCGAACTCGGCGATACACGCCTTATCCGTGACATAGTAGACCGGCACAAGCCCGTTATTTTTTGCCAGCTCGTAGTTGGATTTGCCGCAAACCACCGGATCTATTGAATATTTCTTGAAAAACCCGACGTCGGCAAGCATCCTGAAGCTGCTGAAAAGATAGATTTTTCCCTTAAAACCGGCACCGCGTACCAATTTGGCAGCGTTCGGATCGAAGGTGAAAACCGAGTCGAAAAGCTTAACCTGAGACAGAAACTGATCCAGCGGATATGCGGACTCTTCGTAAAAAACGGAAACAGACCTGCCCCACCTTTTAAGTGATGAGGCGAGCCTGTCAAAAACCGACAAATCGTCAAAAAACGGGATTACAGGAACCGCGTCGTTTACCGACTGTTTAAGATGAAAGAATTGCTCAGGAAACTGTATAAAGTAAAAGTGTTCCAATTACTATTTGTGACCCTGAGAACGTTTCGAAGCCTTAAGGGGGTTAAGCTTTTTGGTGACGACCTTGATCTCTCTCTTAACGTGTGTTGCGAACGAGCAGATCTGATCTCCCTCCCAGTGGAACGCGGGATCAGCGTACTTCGAGCAGAAGCTTCCCTCTTCCGTTGTAGCTACGTTGTTGCAGCCTTCACAGCGGTCATCAATTGCGAGCCTAGCGATTTTGTTTTCTTTGTTAGCCATAATAAAAATCTCCACAGTTTGTTATAAACCAAAAAAAACGGCGGTGATTATACTGATTTTTTCCTATCAGTCAAGAGTTGTGAGCATCTTTCCTCACTACTTTTTTTGCTGCCGCGCATTATTCCCTCCTCAACAGTTTTTTTGGTTGCGTCCGGCTTGTATTATACAAAAATAATTATATAATTCTGCTGTTTATTATTCACAGCTCGGAGGTCAAAATGAAAAAGGTTGTTTTTCTGCTTTGTTTCGTCTTCTGTTTTTCAAACGTCTTGTCGGCAAAACTGCTGACGCATTTTGAATTTGAAGATTCTCTCGAAGACAGTGTCGGAGACAACAACGGAGTCTTGCAGGGTTCAAATTCTGCAACTTATCAAGCTGGAAAGAATGGAAAGGCTCTCGTTTTCAACGGCACAAGCAATTACTTGGAATTCGGTAAAGGCAATTTCGATCCGAGATATTCCGGACGCTATTCTATTTCGATGTGGGTCTATTCCACGGAACAGGCTTCAGCAACAAACGACAACTGTTATCTCGGCAAGCACACCGAAACCGGAGGCAACACCCTTCTTTTCGGATATTGGGGGAACAAACTCTCTTTTCAGATAAAAAACTCAGTGATACATATTTCTGCATCTGGAGACGAACCGTTAAACACCTGGGTCCATTATGCTGTTTCAGCCAAGGAAGACAGCGACAACGGAACAACTTATGTTGTCATCTACAAAAACGGAGCCCAGCTCTGGAGCGGCACATTCAGTAAAGTCCTGGGAACTCTTAACGCGTCTGACAAACCTTGGGTGCTCGGTATGGACTGGGACTCCTCTTCCGCAACAGATTTTTTCAAAGGCAAAATGGACAATGTCCGTATTTACGACTGGAATATCACTGCCGATGAAGTCCGTGAGATTTATTTAAAAGAGAGGGCTTTTCTCCATTTGAAGTTTGATAACGATTTAAAAGATGCTGTCGACACCTCACGTATCGGCACACAGACTGGTGGTGTCTCTTTTAAACAAGGGATGGAGAATCGTTCAGTCTATTTTGACGGAGTAAATGATTATGTTGAAATCGGGAACGGGCTAATGGATCCGCGTTTATGGACAAATTCGACAACTTCATCCTACTCATTTAGCCTTTGGGTCAAATCTCATTCTTCGGCAACAACATCCAACAACAATTCATATATCGGAAAGCATTCCGCCTCTAACGCTAATATTTTTCTTTTCGGGTACTGGAGTGCAAAGTTGTCCGTCGAAATCAATAACACCAGCCTTCATATTTCGGATGCCACAGAACCTACCGAGTGGACACATTATGTCGTTGTCTGCACGGAAGACACCACTATTCCACGTACGACGATTGTAGTGTATAAAAACGGTGCCCAGCTGTGGAGCGGAAGCATTCCGAAGGTGATGGGAACTTTTTCATCAACAGACAAGCCATGGGTGTTCGGTCAAGATTGGGATTCCTCGCCCAGTGATTTTTTCAAAGGTGAAATGGATAATATTCGTTTTTACAAGGGAGCCTTGTCGGCAGATGATGTAAAAGCACTTTACCGCAGTGAGTTCAGCGGAGTCAGATACTGCGATACGAATCAGAATTCCGCCAATTGTACCGTGGTAAATGACACGGTATATGATCTCGGGCAATATTCATGGTTGATTTCCTCTACGGGACCTACCGGACTTCCGATTCTGCTGCCGGTGTTGCATACAAGCATCGAATCAGTAAAAGTCTCTGAAGGCTGGGAAGCCTATTTGTGCACACAGACAAACAACAACGGAAGTTGCTACTATTATGACGACGGCTTCTATGACAATTCAAATGGACTTTACTCGTCTTTAGTAAACAATGTTTATTCAATGACGGTACAGCCCTCTTCTTTCAGTGCGGCAAAGAAGTTTTTCTGGTTCAGAAGAGCCGACGGCACGACAAATTCCCCGTCAGGCTTTGCATATCTTTATGAACCTGTCAATTTCGCAGCACCTTCCAAAGCAGATTCTTTAAGAAGACTGTTTTTGAACAGTTACGACAGGTATAATTTCTCAACTAATCTGTCAAACACTATAATGAGGACAAATACCGCAGGATCCGCTGAATTGTACGGAGATGTTTATCTGGTTCTCGGCAACAGTGCAAACGGAAGCAAAGAACTGATGACTTCGCACAACAATTTCTCGAAAATTCTGACAGACTATCCCGAGCTGGATTTCAGAAATTACTATCATAACACCAATTCTGCAGTTTTGCATGGAGGTGCGGAAGAGGTCGGCAGTGTAGGATGGTACTTAGCAAGTGATGTTTCGTATGTGTCAAATAGATACTCTGTATGTCGAGAAGGCGTTGGAGAAACACTGGATAACAATCCAGCAAGAATAGAATGTATGGAGTATAGTTATCAGAATTTACCTTTTGTAAATGCTGCCAGCAATGATCCTGATGAATTTTTTAGCAGAACTTATGATGGAAATAAGCAAAAATTTGAAAGATATGCTGATAATTATTCTCTTTTAATGCTTTCAGGACACGG
>JAGAAT010000147.1 GCA_017615095.1 bacterium | reverse complement strand
CAGCCTATGACATCTCTCGGCTTCGCGCCGTCGCCGGCAGAGACGATCCCCTGCCTTTCAAAGAGCTCGACAGCTCTCGCAGCACGGTTGTAACCGATCTTGAACCTGCGCTGGAGCATACTTGCGCTGCACTTCCCGTTTTCGCGGATGAAGGCAAGCATCTCATCGTAAAGCTCGTCCTTCTCGTCATCACCGCCCTCTTCCGTGCCGTCTCCTTCGACCTGGAAGCTGTCAAGGATGTCCTCGGGTTCGGTCTCTCCGACCTCGGTCTTGATGAAATTGATGACTGCGAGGATCTCTTCAACGCTGACAAATGCGCCGTGGACACGCTGCGGAGTCGAAGTTCCCGGCGGGATAAAGAGCATATCGCCGTTTCCGAGAAGCGTCTCGGCTCCCGGTGTATCCAAAATTACGCGGGAATCCATGTTGGAAGCGACTTTGAACGCCATTCTGACAGGCAGGTTGCTCTTGATGATACCGGTCACGACATCCTTCGTAGGCTTCTGAGTCGCAACGATGAGGTGTATTCCGACAGCTCTCGCCTTCTGAGCGATCCTGGCGACAGCGATCTCGACATCCTTGCCGGCGACCATCATCAGATCGGCAAACTCGTCGATAACGATGACGATGTAGGGCATTTTCTGAAGTCCGCCGCACGGGTCGTCCTTGAGCTTTTCGTTCAATGCATCGACCTTTTTGTTGTAGGAATCGATATCACGGACGGAGTTGTCTGCCAGGATCCTGAACCTGTGATCCATTTCGACGACAGCCCACTGAAGCGCCTTTGCAGCCTTTTTGCTGTCAACGACTACCGGCAGGAGCATGTGCGGGATGCCTTCGTAAATGTTGAACTCGTTGCCCTTCGGGTCGATCATAATGAACTTGACCTCTTCCGGCGTAAGCGTGTAAAGCAGCGAAACTATAAATGAATTTATTCCGACAGACTTTCCGCTGCCCGTCGTTCCTGCGACCAGCATGTGCGGCATTTTGTTGAGGAGAGCTACCTTTGAATCGCCCTTGACATCAAGTCCGAGTGCGATCGGAAGCCCCTTCTGGGAAATCTTCTCAAAAGCGTCACTGCTGATGATCCTGCGGAGTCTGATCGTGAGACGTTCACGGTTCGGCACCTCTATCCCGATGCAGGGTTTGCCCTCGATATAGTCAACGACACGGACCTTTTTGCCGCCGACAGCGACTGCGAGATCCGCCTCGAGAGCCTTTACCTGACTGACTTTGACAGCGTCGCCGAGTTCGACCTCGTACATCGTGACGACCGGTCCTATCGTTACGCCGGAGACCTTTACCTTGACTCCGTGCGAGAGCAGCTTCCTCTCGATCGTAGCGGCAATGGAGCTCGCCTCTTTGTCACGTTCGGACGAGGCTTCAAGCGATTCCTCCGGGTTCTCGAGAAGATCGAAAGGCGGAAGCTTGTAATCCTTATGTTCCTTGTGTGTTTCGAGCTGTTTTTTGTCGCGTCCGGAATCATCGGCAAGCGCTGTAACGACATCGATATTTTTCTGCGGCTCCGGTTCTGGAAGCGTCTCAGTGGGTGTCTTTACGGGTACAGGTTCCGGTTCTGGAAGTGTCTCGGGTGGCGTCTCTACGGGTGCAGGTTCCGGTTCTGGAAGCGTCTCGGGTGACGTCTCTACGGGTGCGGGTTCCGGTTCTGGAAGCGTCTCGGCTGGCGTCTCTACAGGTGCAGGTTCGGGTTCAGGCAGCACCGGCGCATCCCAGTGTTCAGGCTCGGGGTCAGCCTCTTCCTGCTTAGACTCTTCCGGCTTTGTCTCAGGTTCCGGGACCATATTTTTCAAACTGTCGAGATGCTCCTTGAACTCGCTGACCAGAACTCCGAAAAGCCTCTTGACACTAAGATGGAGAGTGAGAACGAGAAAGGTCAGGAACCATGCGACGACAAGCATGACAAACCCGGGGATACCGATGAAGCTTGCAAGGAAACGGTATATCCTGTTCCCTGCCAGATTCGTGTTGTTCAGCTTGTAAGTATCCGAAATTGCTGAAACGACTGGAAGGAGAACAATAAAATTCACCAGATTCAGCGCAAGATGCTTGAAAAAATTGCGCCAATTCTTTTTTATCATCGCGATAAGCACGAAAAGAAGCATCAGCGGGATATAAAACGATACGATCCCGAAGAGGTTAGCCAACGGATGGGCGACATAGTCAAGCCCGAAACTTCCGGTGAAAAAATTGCGTATTTTCACAGATTTATCTGCATAAAAATATGGCGAATAGCTGCAAAGGGAGACAAAAATGAAGACCAGGGCAAGCATGACTACAAGGAATGTCACCTCTGCCAGCCTGTTGGTTTCCGGCCTTTTTTTATCCCTTTCGCCCTTTTTGGAAAGATTAACCTTTTTTTGTGTCACGATAGACCCCTATTGAGAATGTTTGATTCATTTTCAGCAGTTTTTCACGGTAGATCTGCATCACGCGCTGCTCGCTTTGAAGCGGGACCGAAATTGAAAAGGCAGCCCAGGAATCTCCATCCGCAGCCTTTTCATAAAGCCGGCGGAAGGGTGTGAACCCGGCTTTTTTCAGCTCGTTTTCGGCGATACCGATCAGCTTTTCAGCATCTGCGCCGCGAACTACCAGCGAGACGATATCTCTGTCAGCAAGTTTTGGATTTCCGTAAAGCGCGACTGTTCCGCGTGCCTCTTCAAGCGGGAGCGTCGATTGGCTTTCGGATATGACCTCTCCTGTAAACATGTAGATTTCTTTAGCTATTTCGCCTGAAACTGACATTTTCCCCTTTCTGAAAAGTGTCTCGTTAAGCCTGGTGAACGGGATATGAGCCGTCATGTTGACCAGCTCCGCACCGCCCAGAAAAGACGGCAAGCCCGTGTAGAGCCTCTCCGCAAGTTTGAGAGAGAGAAGATCGGCGTAAAAGTTGTCAGGGAAGCTGCCTACCGATTTGTCGATCGAGCTGATCCAGAGCAGGACTGACTCTGCGCTCATCTCCGCTTCACCGTCGAAACCGAGTGACGACGAAAAGAGTTTCAGCGCCGGTTCTACCGAGATCCCTCTGTACCCGGGAGAGTAAAAACTTCCGCTGCCTGTCGAAATTTTATGAGAGCCGGCAAGCGTATAGAGGTATCTCAAAAAATCTTCGGCGGCAAAATCAGAATTCAGGACACCGATGGAAAAGTTGAACGAATTCCCCTTCTCTCCCTTCGTCGCATCGACCCTCTCCCAGTCCGGATCATTGATCTTCACAAACTCGCGGGGCTCACCCAGACTCTGCAAGACTGCGTAGTCACCGGGACGCGGCTGTATAATTTTTTCAAAATCCAGCGTGTCGAAGAGAAAGAGCGCCTCACGCCACTTTCCGAGAGGATCCTCTTCGATCGTGAAAATCAGGTTCCCGTCGGCGTCGAGCCCGAATCCATTGATAAAACCGAGGCGTTTGAAGTAGTCCGCAGCATACAGGATCCTTGCCGATGTACCCTTGAAAACTATTCCGCTGGATGCCTCGCGGATCTGCGGGAGCTTGCTCAGAAGAGGGATCCCGTCGTAGAGCCGTTCGACTCTGCCGGAATCGCCGCTTATCCTGTAAAGTGAAGCGTAATCGGTCGAAAAGAAGGCTGAAATCAAATACTTGGCTACATTGCCGGCATTATCTCCCGAAACAGAAGCAAAAATCTCCGAATAGGGCTGTTCCTTCGTGAAGATGCATATTTTGGAAATTGAAAGCTCGCGTTTCAAAACAGTGTTGCCGGACGAAACGAGACCTGCCTCGAGAAGTGATGAAACCTCAACGATATCGGAAAGTTGCGCATTCTGCGGCAACCGTTCGAAATGGATGCAGAGCTCAAAAAAACCGGAAGCCGTATTTTTCTCGGTATTTGTCTTGACGTTCTCCTTCGCACATCCGAAAAGAAGGATCAAAACGATAAAAAAAACTGTTATCCGTCTCAAAGCCAAAGGTTCCACTCTCTCCTGAAAATATCACGATTTTTATACGACATGGAGTTGTCCAGGATCTGGATCACCTCCGCTTTGTCCTCCGCCGCGAGCAGCTTTTTCAAAAGCATCTCGCCCTCGGCTACCGTTCCGTTTTTTATGACTCTTTTTACAATCGGGATCGATGTCGGGTTCATGCTCAGACCGCTTATCCCCATTGCCAGGAAAACAAGCGAAAAATATGGGTCGCTCGCCATCTCTCCGCAGATGGAGATAGGTTTGCCTGCCGCCCTTGCGATACCTGCCAGATTGTAAAGTATTTTCGTAACTGCCGGAAAATAATGTGAAAAATAATAAGAAGAAAATTCGTCACGCCTCTCGACAGCCATCAGATACTGGATCAGATCATTGGTTCCGACACTGAAAAAATCGACCCTGCTCGCAAGCTGGTCGGCAATAAAAATAGATGCCGGGACCTCGATCATCGCACCGATCCTGACGCTTTCGAGATTCTCCGAAAGCCCCATTTCGGCGGCTGTCGACTCCAGAAGATCCCTGAACTCCTCGATCTCGTTGACCGTACTGACAAACGGCAGGAGGATGTTGAGGTTGCCGAGCTTCGCGGCACGGATCAGACCTCTGATCTGCGGCATGAAGACATCCGGACGCTGTTTGCAGAGCCTGATCCCTCGGATCCCGAGAGAGCCTTTCGTAACGATCGCCCCCGACTTATCCTCGCCGAAATCGAAGATCCTTATCGTCGCCCTGTCCGGCAGGGTCCTGTGAAGGACCTGGTAGTAGACATCGTAGTGTGTGTTTTCGTCAGGGATTTCATACTGCTTCGAAAACATGAGCTCCGTTCTGAAGAGACCGATAAACTCGCCGCCGTACTTTTTTACGAAATCCACCTCGCCCACCTGTTCGATGTTCCCGCCGACGCTGAGAGCCCTTCCGTCCGAAGAGACAGAAGGCTGACCTACATCGGTAAGCAGCATCGAAAAGTAGTTTTTGAAGTTGTCTGCGGTCCGCTGCGCCTCGGCTATCTCGGCTTCAGTCGGCCTCAGAATAAGTTCGCCCTGAAAACCGTTGACGATCAGAGAGTCGCCGTAATCGAGGATCTTGATCAGATCCGGTATGCCGATTACAGCCGGGATATTCAGGGTCCTCAGGACGATCGAAATGTGGCTGACTCCGCCCGGAGCCTCAAGCGCGACACCCTTCACGAAAGGATTTTTCGAGAAGGTGAAGAGTTCGTCCAGGGTCAGATTTTTTGCGCAGACGATGAAGTCTTCCTGAGGCAGTTCGTCGAAAACGGCTCCGATGCCGTTGCCCGTCAGCTTGCCGATGATCTTGTCACGGATAGCCTCACAGTCCGCGATTTTTGCCTTGACGTAGTAATCGACGCCGTTGCTTTTGAATACGGAGATCAGCTGGTCGACAACATTCAGAACCGCCCACTCAGCGTTGATTTTGCGGCTCATTATCATCTTGCCGATCATATCGAAAACCGTCGGATCGGCTATCATCATCCGCTGGGCTTCAAGGATCGATGCGGACTCGCGGTCAAGATCGTTCTGTCCGATTATCGTTCTGAGATCGGTCTCGGAATCCTCCAGAGCCCTGCGAAGCCTCTCTATTTCGAACGGAAGCTGCTCGGAAGCGCGTTCTAGGTGCGGGATCCCGGAAAATTTCCGGTCGATGAAAAAGAGACGACCTATCCCGATACCGCCGCAGATCCTCTCGCCGTGAAGTACAATGCGACCGCCCAACTACTCCTCTCCGAATTTGTTGTTGATAACTTCGGCAAGAGCCTCCATGCACTCGGCTTCATCAGAGCCGTTCGTGGTGACCTTGATTTCGGAACCTAGCGGCGCCGCAAGCATCAGGATACCCATGATGCTCTTCGCGTTGATTCTGATCCCGTCCTTTTCCATTTCGACAGAGCAGGAAAATTTTTCGGCAGTTTTGACAAAGAGACTTGCCGCACGTGCGTGCATTCCGAGTTTATTTTGGATTATAAAGCTTCTTTCTGTCATTTGGACGCTCTTTTCTTGATGAGATTTCTTGCACTTGTGATGTTCTGGCTGCCGCTGCGGATTATTCCGTCGACCATTTTTTCGATCTCTTCGCGGCTTTCACGATGTTCCAAAGCGTACATGACCATCGGCAGATTGACGCCTGAAATGACATCCACGCCATCCTTTTTCGCAAAGGAGAATGCGATATTTGAAGGGCTTCCTCCGAAAATATCGACGAAAATCACGACCTTGCTACCCTTTTCAACAAAGCTGTTGACCGCAGTTTCAAGATTCCCCTGCATATCGTTGAGCTCTGTAGCCATCGAAAAATCTATCGTGAAAAAGGCTGCGCGTTCCCTGAGATCGACATCCATGATTTCGGAAGCGATTTCAAAGAGCGTTTTACCCAAATCTCCGTGAGTTATAAAAACGAACGAGTACATCAGTTTCCTCCCAACTCCCTAAGTTTTTTATCCAATCTCTCCTCCATCTCCTTTGCCGCGAAAATCCCCATTT
>JAGAAT010000146.1 GCA_017615095.1 bacterium | reverse complement strand
TGCCGGCTCTGAGAGCAGCTTCAGCAAGCGCCTCGTTGCCTTTCATAAAAGCTATTTTCTTCTCCACGTCCGCCTCCAGTATTAGTGAGACTGTTTGTAAACGGTGATTGCGCCGTCAGGACACATTACTGCGCAGTTAGCGCAACCGATGCATTTGTCGGGTTCGACGCTCTGGGCATAATGCAGACCGTAAGAGTTCGTGTCGGCCTCGTTGATGGCCAGGCACTTCATTGGACAGTAGTGAACGCACAGACCACAGCCTTTGCAGGTCTCTACTGAGATTTCAACCAAACCTTTTGCTGCCATTTTCTCCTCCAAAATTGATAAATAGTGACTTCTGCTACGAAAGCTGGTGAATTTATACAAATCAGAGGCAAAAATCAAGCAATAGAAAAGGGCTGAGCTCGAAAAGTTGAATTTTTTGGGTTTTTATCGGTTAATTTGTTGGATTTACAAGGATTTATTTGACTTCAACTACCCAGCCGTCCGGACCTTTCCTGTCGCCGACCTGGATCGAAGTGAGGAGATCGTAGAGCTCTTTCGTCTTCGGACCGACCTCTTTGCCGTCGCCGTAGAACTTGAAGACCTTGTCGTTGTAGGTGATCGAGCCGATCGGCGAGATGACTGCCGCGGTCCCGCACGCACCGGCTTCGACGAACTGGTCGAGCGAGTCTATCGGGATCCTGGTCTCACTGACCTTCATGCCGAGGTAGTGCTCAGCGAGGTGGAGCAGGCTGCGTTTGGTGATCGAAGGAAGGATCGAGGGAGATTTCGGGGTCATGAATGTGTTGTCCTTCGTGATCCCGAAGAAGTTCGCTGCTCCGACCTCCTCGATGTAGGTGTTTGTCGCCGGATCGAGGTAAATGCAGTCTGCGTAGCCGGCATCTGTAGCCTGCTTGTGCGCAAGAAGGCTAGCCGCGTAGTTGCCGCCGACTTTGATACCGCCTGTTCCTCTCGGTGCAGCACGGTCGAACATCGCAACGTTGAAGTGGTTCGTTACCATTCCGCCCTTGAAGTAGGGACCTACCGGTGTTACGAAGATGCCGAAAAGGTATTCGGAAGCCGGTCTTACGCCAACATTTGCACCGATACCGATGAGGTAGGGCCTGATGTAGAGCGATGCTCCGCTGCCGTACGGCGGGATGAATCTTTCGTTTGCCAGAACGACCTTTTTGACTGCCTCGATGAACTTATCCTCGGGGTAGACTGCCATCAGCAGGTGTTCGCAGGACTCTTTCATCCTCTTTGCGTTCATGTCGGGGCGGAAAAGGACGATCTTTCCCTCTTTTGTCGTGTATGCCTTGAGACCTTCGAAGCACTCCTGACCGTAGTGAAGAGCCGTCGAACCCTCGTGGATCCTGATGAAATCGTCAGTTACGAGCTCGCCGTCATCCCACTTTCCGTCTTTGTAGTACGAATGAAAGCGATAGTCGCATTTTGTGTAGGCGAAACCGAGTTTTGCCCAATCGATGTTTGCTTTTTCTGTCATGATCTCCTCCAAAATTGAAAGTAAAATACTTAAAAGCGGCTAAATGTAGAAAATAGAAACAGGTTTGTCAACCGCGATGTTATTTTGAGCCCGGGTGCGCGTCCCGATAGACCTTTTTGAGCTGTTCGATCGAAATGTGGGTGTAGATCTCTGTCGTCGAAAGGTTGCTGTGCCCAAGAAGATGCTGGAGGTAGCGCAGGTTCATCCCGTTTTCGAGAAAGTGGGTCGCGAAGCTGTGCCGCAGCATGTGCGGCGTGATTTTGCGGTAGATCCCGCAGCTCAGCGCGAGACCGTCCAGGATGAACTGGACTCCGCGTTCGGTGAGTGCCCCGCCTCTCAGGTTGCAGAAGATCACCGCGTTGGGCTCCTTGCCGCCCTTCCGTTTGAGAAGGTAGCTCTCGATCGATTCGACAGCCTGGTGCGTGACGGGGATCAGGCGCTCTTTGTTGCCCTTTCCGAGAACAGTCACGGTCTTTGCCCTGAAGTCGAGATCTTTGACGCGGATCGATACCAGCTCGCCGACACGGACTCCGCTGCTGTAGAGCATTTCGACGATCGCACGGTCGCGGAGCCCCTTCAGGTCGTCGGAGTAGTTGAAGCCGATGATCTTGTTCATCTCCTCGCGGGAGAGGACATGGGGCAGAGACTTGTCCATCTTCGGCGTGCGTATCAGCAGAGTCGGATTTTCGTCAATGATCCCGCGCTTCTGCAAAAATTTATAGAAGTGCCTGAATGCCGCGATCTTTCTGTGGAGCGAGCTGACTTTTACCTCGGAATAGAGCGCGCCGAGGTAATCTTCGATGTCGTCGCGTGTGAGCTCTTCAAGTTCGATCTCACCGTTTTCGGCAAAAAAACGTCGCATAAGATCGATGTCGAGGCAGTATGAATCGGCAGTTTTCTTCGAATAGCGCTTCTCGTAAAGCAGAAAATCGTGAAAAAGCTCGATGTTACTCATCAGACCTACTTTTTTACACAGTTGTTCTGAATAAAATCAGCTGTTTTGGTGAAATAGATGTTCCTGTTCACCTTTTTGCGGTAGCCGTGTCCTTCGTCCTCAAAAATGTGGCTCTGGACCTTTTTGCCCGCCTTCTGAAGCTTGTCGATCAGGATGTAGGCGTCGCTCACGGGGACTCTCGGGTCGTTTGCACCGTGGAAGACGTATAGCTCGCCCTTGATTTTGTCTACCATGTTTGTCGGAGATATCGACTGTAAAAATTCTTTGTCCGACAGCGGACCGTACTCAGCCTCGCGCAGGTGGCGCCTGTACGACGAGGTGTTTTCAAGGAAGTTGACGAGGTCGACTATGCCGACATTGTCGATCCCGCAGATGTAGTCGTCGGCAAACTCCGCCATGGAGGCTACAGTCATGAAACCGCCGTAGCTTCCGCCCATGGCGATGAACTGATCCGGCGCAGAGATCCCTTCCCGCAGAAGCTCGTCGATCACCGCTTTCCCGTCTTTGACGGCATTCATCCTGAGCGTGTAGTTGTCGAGGTTCATAAAGCGTTCACCGTAGCCCGACGAGCCGCGTACGTTCGGTGCTGCGACAGCATAACCTTTTGAAAGGAAATACTGAAAACTCGGTGAAAACGACGGACGCGACTGACCTTCCGGACCGCCGTGGAAGTAGATGATCGTCTGGTACGGCGGGTTCCCGGTGCGCGGACGGTAGAGGATATAGCTCACGACTTCCTCGTCGAAGCTCAGGACACGCCTTAGTTCGGCGTTCGCAAAATTGCCGGTGTCGATCCCGTTGTCGAAGGTGTATCCGAAAGGCTCCATCGAATCGTTTTCGACATCGAATATGTATGGACGCGTGATCTCGTTGCTTCTGGAGATGTCCATGACTAGCTTGCTGCCGCGGAGTTTTCCAAGGCTGATAACCGATTTGTTGTACTCGAACAGCTTGAATTCGCCGTCCCTGCCGTAGTATCTGCAAGCGCTGAAGCCGTCCTCGTCGCAGCAGAATGCAGCGGTGTCGCGAGTCTCCTTGTCAACGACTGCCGACTCGATCGTCCAGTAGCGTTTGAAGAAGGGGGTGTGCTCCTTCTCTTTCCAAATCTCGAGGTAGTCGAAATCGTCGTTTTCGTTTGTCCGCATCAGGATCCCGTCTTTGAAAAAGGCTATCGGAAAGTATCTTTTGTCAGGGTTTATGCCTTTGAATTTATGAGCCTTTCCATTTTTGTAGCGGTAGGGAGTCGTGCTTGTGTTGGAGTTGTAGGTGTAGAAGAGGAACTCCTTTTTTGAAAGCGCGTCGGTTATGTGGTTGTAGCCCTCCTTCGAGACTAGAAGCGACTTCTTTTTTGTCTTCAAGTCGAGGTGGTAGATATAAAAATCCTTTCCGTTGGCTTCGTTCGAGGTGAAAAGGATCTCGTTTTCATTGAGCCATGTCGGGTCGCCGTAGCGGACTGCGTCGTTGACGAGCAGCGGTTCAGTCATGCCGCTCTCCAGGTTGACGAGGTAGAATCCGTATTTTTCGTTACCGCCCTTGGATGCCAGGTAGATCAGCTGCTTCTCTTCGGGACTTACGGCATAGCCGTCGACAGGCTCTGCCGAGTCGGTCAACTGGCGGATGTTCTGTCCGTCTGCACTTTCGATATAGACCTGAGCGATGTTTTCCTTCCTCGCGATGTAAAGCCTGTTTCCGTCAGCCAAGAGATAGCCGCTGTGCGATCCGGTTATTTCGTTGTAGTCCGCGATCGTCTTTTCCCGCTGTCTTTCGCGCTCCTCTTCGAGTTTCTTCTCCTCTTCGGTAAGTATGCCGTGTTCCCTGCGGATTTTGGCCGCCTCGAGATCAGCCTCCTTCTGACGTTTTGCCATGTCGACATTTTTTATCGAGCCGTAGACAAGTGCGATAAGTAG
>JAGAAT010000145.1 GCA_017615095.1 bacterium | reverse complement strand
TAGACTTGGCAGATTTTTTTATTTGGAGGTTACGAATGTCAGGTTCTCCCGCTCGAAAGCTTTTTTTCGCGTTCCTAACGCTGTTGATTTCGGCACATATCTTTGCAGAATCGCTGGCGATTATGGACATAGCAGATAAAACGGCGAAGGTCCACCCCGATGTTGTCCGTGAGTCGAAAAGCTACCTTTCACAGCTTCTCGGCAAGCTCGGCAGGTATACTATCATACCCGACAGCCAGCTTCAGGACCTCAAAAAAAGGTCTAAGGATTGGGCGACATGCAATCAGATGGAGTGCCAGCTTGAGATCGGACGCGCACTTCAGGCAGATATCGTCGTCATTCCGACCATCGACTACTTCGGAGGCATCTTCACGCTGACAGTCAACTACATTTATGTTGACGGCAAACGCAAAACAGAGGCAGGTGCCGTCGATTTCAACGGAACTGCCGCAGGAATGAAGCAGGCTCTGGAATCGGTCGTTCTGATGATCCACGGCAAAAAGACAGAAACTCCCGTTCTGGTCGAAAAAAACGAGGCTCTCGAGAAGTATAAAGCTGAAAATTTCAAAGCGGAAAAAGAGAAGACATACGTCGTTCCGGTCGAGACGGCACCGGTTGCCGCAGCTCCCGCGGTGATCCCGGGATCCATAGAGTTTTCATCTGCGAAATCGGGCATTTACGTCACAGTAGATGTATCGTCGGCTGACAAAAAGGAGTGCACCGCTCCCTGTAAAATCGAAGGTTTGGAGCCTGGTGTCCACACTGTCCGCTACGAGCTTGCGGGTCACAACACGAAGGATGAATCGGTGAACCTCAAAAACGGCGAAAACGTCAAGAGGACCATCTCGCTCACCCCGATCGTTAAGAGTCTCGAGGAGGTCAACAACGATCTGGTCGCAGCAGTCCAGGCGCGTGACGGCAACCAAATCAAATCACTTCTCGCAAAAGGTGCGAACGTAAACTACCACAACAAAGAGGGTATGTCTCCGCTTTTACTTGCGATACTTACCGGATACAACGAAATGGTCGGATACCTTACCGGCCGCGGGGCAAAACTCACATCGGTCGAATCGAAATCGCTGATGATGATCGCCGTAGACCGCAACGATACCTGGCTTGCGACTCTCACAGTCAAGCAGCGCGACACGCTGAACATAACCTTCGACGACGGCAGGACCGCGCTCTGGCACGCCGCGATGAAAAAATCGTGGGATGTTTTCGACATCTTTTTAAAAGCCGGTACGAGCGTCGAAGTCCGCGACAAAAACAGCCAGACGATCTTCCTCTGGGCTGTCGAAACAGGCAACAGCGAAGTCATCACGCGTCTTGCGGCAGCCGGTGTCCTGAGGACATCCAAGGATGTAGATCTCATGTTAAAACAGGCGGTTACGAATGAAGACTACCCGAAGGTCAAGTCCCTCACGGCGCTCCGTCCGAGCGTGAATACTGTCTATGAGGACGGTCTGACGCTTCTCTGGTACGCATCGGTCAAAAACCGTGCGGATATCGCCGAAGAGCTTCTTAAAGCCGGTGCGAATCCGCGAGTCGCCGACCCGTCGGGTAAAAGCCTCCTCAACTACTGCGTTTCCACGCGGCGTTACGATGTCGCGAAGCTTCTCGGGAAGTACGGTGCGACGCTCAAAAACGACGAGGCGACCTTCCTTCTCCAGCGAGGTCTCGTAATTGGCGACGAAGAGCTTGTCCAGCTGCTTGCCGGCGACCTCAAGGTCAACATCAACAACCGTTTCAAGGATGGTCTCAGCGCGGTTTGGATCGCAGCTTTCACCAACAACACGAAGATGGTCGAGATCCTTGCGAAGAACGGCGCGAACCTGAACATCAAGGACAACAAGGGCAGAACGGCGCTCTTCTGGGCCGTTGAAAACGATAAAAAGGAGATCGCGAACGCACTGATCACACGCGGTGCAGACGTCGATGCGATGGACAACCAGAGGCGCACGGCGCTCCTCTACGCGGTTTTCGTAGATAAACCGAGAATGGTCCACATGCTGGTCAAAAACGGCGCCAAGGTCGATCTGCGCGACAACGAAGGCAACTCTCCGCTCGTCATCGCCACCTCACGCGGCAACATCGGGCTCGTGAAGCTCTTCCTTGAAGGCAACGCCTCCGTCGACCCGGCCGATATGTTCGGGAATACGCCGCTCCTCATCGCACTCTACAAAAATTTCGACGATATCGCAGAGCTCCTGCTAGAGCGCAACGCAGATATCAACCACTCGAACGCGAAGGGCGAAACTCCGCTCATCGTCGTTGCCGGCAAGGGCAAGATCCGTCAGACAAAAATGCTCGTCGAAAAGGGTGCACAGATCGATATGCAGGATAAAAACGGTGACAGCGCCCTGATCCACGCAAAACGCGAAAACCGCCGCGATGTCGTCTTCTACCTGCTCTCGAAAGACGCTCTGATCGAAAAACGCTCGGAACAGGACGAGATGATGGCTTTCGGCACGCTCAACAACTACCACGACATCACCGAAAACCTCATCAAACGCGGGATTTCTGTCAACCGCCGCTTCTCCGACGGTCTCTTCCCGCTCTGGTATGCAGTAAGAAACGGAGACAACAAGATGATCCAGCTCCTTCTGGCTGCCAATGCCGATCTCGAGGCAAAAGACAAGAACGGCGAGACTGTTCTCCTCTATGCCTGCGCAAAACGTGAGGAGTATGTAGTCGTCGAGCTGCTCAACCGCGGCGCGAACTTCAACATCACCGACAAGCAGAAGAGCACACCGCTGATGATCGTCGCCGGTCGCGGCTTCGATAAAGCTGTTCAGATCCTGATAAACAAGAACGCCGACCTTAACGCCAAGGACGACAAGGGCAGAACGGCGATAATCCGTGCTCAGTTCACCGGCAACTACCAGATAGTCGACATGCTGAGAAGAGCCGGAGCATACGAATAATTCAAACAAATCCACAACTTACCTTGATAAGACCGATCACCGAAGCAGACATTCCGGGTCTGAAGGCCCTCTACGTCAGATCAAACAACTCCGTCAGGTTACCGCTCCCGGAAGGTTACTTTGAAGATGACAGCAGGCTCTTTGCCGAGAAGACGGTCAGGGAATCGCAAACGCTTGTAAGCATTGAAGAAAACCGTATTGCAGGGGTCGTCTGCTTCACCGATGATTTCCTTGAAGCGCTATTCGTAGAACCCGATTTTTTCGGTCACGGCATCGGCTCTGAGCTTCTGAAACGCGCCCTCGAGGGCAAAAAAAGCATACTTCTCAATGTCTACCGCGACAACCGGAAAGCGGTCAGCTTCTACCGCAGCCACGCCTTCAAAATCACATCAGGCGGCATAAACACGGAGAACAGGCTCCCCTATCTGGAAATGGAGTGGAAGAGAGAGAACAGCTGACTGTATTTTCTGTAGATTTCACCCGGAGGTTCTTTACTTTGCCCTCTTTGCGGCCGCAACTTTGATCACGTTCGGAACGTTCCGGCTCTTCGCAAGATGCTTGAGGTCGCCGATCCGCATGAAGTCGAGGAGCGCGAGCGCCGTTTTTATCGGAGTTTTCGGGTTGTTGATGAGTGCAAGTTTGACTTGGTAACTTTTGCAAAGCTGCTTCGAACCGGAGATGTGGCTTATGACCTCCAGTGAAGACGCCGGGTCTCCCGCCATTGCCGCGACCTCCTTGTCGCTGATCCGCGGATTGCCCAAAACTGCCATGATTATCTGTTTCCGGGGGTCTTTCATCAGGATCTTCCTGACCTCCATGTTGCCGAGCATCGCGATCTTCACCTTTTCACCCATATTCATCTCGCGGAGCATCTCAGTAACGTTTTTGCGCTGCTCCAGCATGTCTTCCGCGGAGAGCCCCTCGAACGCGGTGTCCGAAGTCAGGAAATCGGGAAAATCGAAGATCGTATCGTCAAGCTCGACGACATCCTCGTCCTCCTCTTCTCCCTCCTGGACCTCTTCGATCCTGCCCTGACTCTCCTCCTCTGCCGGCTGAACGACCTTTTCGTCTTCACGGAGGTAAGATATCTGCTCGGTGTAGAGGTCAGCCAGAACGAGGTTGATAGCCGAGAAGAGCCGCAGGAAGTCATCCTTGCGTGGAAGCGAGAACTTTACCAGCTCGCGGTGCGATACCAGCGGAGTCCAGAACGCCTGATCGTTCGTGACGAAGAGGTTCAAAAGCCACTCGATCTCGAGTCTTCCCGCCTCAAGAAGCGAAATGACTATTGCGGAATCACGGCGCTCGCTCGCGAATTTTGCCAGTGCACGCGCCGAACTGAGTCGGATTTCCGGCGTTATCATCGCCCTGATCTTGTTCGACTGGAACGTCCTCAGCCGGTCCATCGAAGCCCGGACGATGTTCTCGTCATCGTCTCCGGCAAGGTGGATCAACGCGCTGAGATAATCATTCGCGGTCAGCGGAAGTAGTCCGTTGATGATTGCAAGCTTCTGCTGCGGTGTCGTCGCCTGTTTCCACATTTTAACCCCTCCCAAAAAAAGCGTTTCATTGTACGCATTTTTTGAAACTAATAAAGATTGACTCTTTAACTTAAAACTATATTTTCTAACTGTCCTGCGTTTTAGGAAGGATTTATGCTTTTGAGTGGTGCAAATGCTTAAAGTCAGTGAAAAAACAGCAATAATAAGCGGAGACAAGAAGTTCAGTTTTGCGGAGCTGTCCCAATATGCGCAGTGCTGCGCGGAACTTTTCAAAAAAAATGGCAAGTATTCGAAAATAGCTCTATTTGCCCCTAATTCCCACCAGTGGGCGTTCGCATTTTACGGAGCCATCTTTTTGAAATCGATCGTCATTCCCATCGACGAACAGTCTCAGCCGGCAGATCTTGAGTATATTTTGAAGGATGTCGTTCCTGATATCATCTTTACGACCGAAGACCGGCGCGGATCGGTTCTGGAGATCATAAAAAAGGTCGGGATCGACTGCAAAGTCGTCTCGTTTGACGATGTCGACACAGCAAAAGCCGCCGGGATCGAACCCGTCGATATCCAGGCAGGTGCCCCCGATGAGATCGCGCTAATCGTCTACACATCGGGAACGAGCGGGACTCCGAAGGGGGTCATGCTCTCCTACCGCAACATCCTCTACAACGTTGACGCCGTCTCGAAGCAGGTCCCGATCTACAACGCCGACCGAAACGTCATGATCCTGCTGCCGCTCCACCACGCCTTCCCGCTGATGGGCTCGCTCGTCGCGCCGATCAAGGTCGGAGCGACCGTCGTCTTTGCCGAAAAACTCAACGCGGAGTCGATCCTGCACACCCTCAGCATCGGTAAAATCGCGATAATCATCGGAGTCCCGAGGCTTTACGAACTTCTGGCAAAAGGGATCATGTCAAAGATCCGCGCAAAGCTGATTACGAGGATCATCTACAAAATCGCCGAAAAAATCGGCTCGCAGAGCTTCTCGAAATTCATATTTTCCGCTGTACACAAAAAGTTCGGAGGGCATCTCGACTACCTAGTTTCAGGCGGAGCCGCACTTCCGAACAACATCGCGAAGATCTACAAAGCTCTCGGATTTTATATGCTCAACGGCTACGGGATGACCGAAACGGGACCGATGATAAGCTTCACGAGACCAGGCGAGTGGAAG
>JAGAAT010000144.1 GCA_017615095.1 bacterium | reverse complement strand
CGGCTTCCGATGCCGATCCGAACATCACCGAGAGGGGGGAGCGTCTGCAGAAAAAGCTTGCGGAGAACATTCCGCAGAAGAATGTCGATGCAGAGATCGATTCTCCCGTAGTTTCAGATGAAAGCGATAGGGTGAGCGACGCTGAAAAGACCCTTGAAAAATTCAAAAAGGGTGCCTTGAAGGGCTTTGACGGAACAGACGGCAAGTTTGCAGCCGGAGAAGAGAAGGAACGGGCAGGCAAGCTTACCGGCGAGGATGAGATCGACCGCACAGGCTCGACCTTTGTCGGCGGGAGACGGATCCCGAAACGCTTTCTGCCGTACTTCAACGGTACCGACATGGCGCTGATGACACCCTCGAGCGACTTCCTGGAGGATGTGAAGCGCGGAAACGAGACCTATCTGAACACGAAAAAATTTCTTTATGCGGCGTACTTCAACAAGATGAAGCAGGCTGTCTCCAGAAACTGGTCGCCTGGCGCCGTGATGCTGATAAACAACCCGGGAGGCAGAATTTACGGCAGAGAGGACCGGTTCACCAAGCTTTTGGTCCATATTTCGGCTAAAGGTGAACTTGTGAGCGCCAAGGTCATTACGAGCAGCGGTGCCGATTTCCTCGACAAGGAGGCGATCAACGCCTTCAAAATGGCAGCACCATTCTCTCCGCCGCCTGAGATTTTGCTGAATGATAAAAAACTTTTGGAGATCCGTTTCGGATTTATGGTGACGACAAGCAATGAGTGAGAAATGTATCGTTTTATTCAGCGGCGGGCTGGATTCTACCACGGTCCTGGCGTATGCGCTGAACCAAGGCTTCGAGGTTTGGCCGCTTACCTTTTTGTACGGGCAGCGGCACGCAGTAGAGGTCGTTAAATCGGAAAAAACATTGGAAAAATACGGACTTGCCGGGCGCAGGCGCCTCTTCAGGATGGATCTTTCGCTCTACTCGAAGTGTTCTCTGACGAACAGCGAGCTCGAGGTCCCCGAATTCGATCCGTCGCATATCCCGACGACATACGTCCCTGCCAGAAACATAATTTTTCTTTCGATCGCTACCGGTTACGCGGAGACGATCGGAGCGAAAAAGATCTTTATCGGTGTCAATTCCGTCGATTATTCCGGTTATCCTGACTGCCGTCCTGAGTTTATCGAAGCCTTCAACAGGACGATATCGGTCGGGACAAAGCAGGGCTGCGAATCGAAGATCGAGGTCGTTTCGCCGATAATGAGGATGTCGAAGTGCGAAATCATAAAGCTCGGCACCTCTCTCGGCGTAGATTATTCGCTTACGCACAGCTGCTACAACCCGACGCCGGACGGTTTGAGCTGCGGCGTCTGCGACAGCTGCCGTCTCCGTCTGGAGGGATTCAGGCAGGCGGGACTGACAGATCCGGTAAAATACTTGCAAAAATAAAAAATCGGCTAAATTTGAATGTTATTTTTTTCTTTTTGGAGATGCATATGAAAAAATTACTCGTTCTGACATTTGCACTGGCTATCGCCTTTTTCGCGACAGCTTGCGGCGGCAACAGTACTCACACGGAAGAGCCCGCGGACAGTGAACCGGTGAACGACTCGGACCAGACGGAAGAGCCTGCCGAAACGGATGAAGAGCCGGTAGAAGAGCCTGATGATCAGCCGGCAGAAAACACGACTCCCGAAAACTTCAATCCTGAAAATCCCGGATATTTCGTCGAGTTCATAATTGCAGACATAAACATGGCGAATCAGCCTCAGACGCTAGCTACCGGTTATTTTATGAAGGCAGCACGCGAGGATCTCAACCCGCACGCCGGCGTAGATGAATCGACATTCGACACCTGCACCTTCGGCGAGTCGATCGAGAATGTACCTCAGTGCACTTCCAAAGCGGACTGCGCTCCTGAGCAGGATTGTGTCCCCAGCTATGACAGCCAAAGCGGTCAGGCTATCGCAAACAGCGAACACTGCGAAACTCCCGGAAGGGAATCGCTTGATGTCGGTCCTATCACGGTTTCCGGTTTCAACGGCGGTCCCTACCAGTTTGCCTACGAGCCCGGCGATCAGGCTTACAAGCTCAACGGAACGGGCGACGGTACGATCCCGGCAGAGATGATAGCCTACGGTGTCGATTATACGATCAGCGGCGAAAATATGCTCCCGGATGATCTTGATTCACTGTCGGCAACCTTCTCAATGCCGCCCTCTTTCGCCATTCTGGAGCCGGTCCCGCAACCCAACGCAAGCGGCGGTTTCGGCGACATCATCAACGTGACTCCGGGTCAGCCGCTCACGATCAAATGGGTAGGAAACAACGGTCTCGGCTATATCGATGTCAACTTTATGGTTATGAAGAGCCTTATGGAGCAGGTCGCGATCACATGCAGGATGGTCGATGACGGTGAGTTTACGGTCCCGGCTGAGTTCACTTCCGAAATGCAGCTTTCCCAGGGCGATTCGGGGAGCCCCTTCGGCGATATGCTCGGCATGATGAATATGATCACGGTAAACCGTCATGTCGAAGCTCCGATCACAGGCAAAGGGATCACGGCAGGAACCTTCTCCGCAGAGCAGATGGTCCTCTACACGCTCGGCAACAACTAACAGTTTTAGTTGGTCAAATATCTGGAATCATCAGGTTTTTTTAAGTGCCATGAAAACTGAAATCATAAAAATATCTGATGAACTCTGCTTGAGACCGCTTGAACCCGGCGACGAAAAGCATATTTTTGCGGCGCTGGATTCTGACCGCGGATACTTCGGAGAATGGCTCCCGTTCGTTGAATTTACGAAAAGCGAGAGTGATTCGCTCGACTTCGTGAAGTCTGTCCTTTCGATGCCGGAAGCCTTTCGCGAGCCCGTCTTTACGATTTGGTTCAGGTCAGGATTTGCAGGACTTGCCGGCTTTAAGGAGACCGATTTCCTCAACAAAAAGAGCGAAATCGGCTACTGGCTGTGCCGAGAGTTCCAGGGGCGCGGGATAATGACGGATTCGGTCAGGGCTCTCGTGAAATTCGGTTTTTCGGAGTTCAATCTCAACAGGATCATGATAAAATGCGCTCCAGATAATATCAAAAGCAATAATATCCCGAAGAGACTCGGATTCTTTCTGGAAGGTGTCGAGCGCGACAGCGAACTGGTGAAAGATGGCGTTTTTAGAGATGCCAATGTCTGGAGTATGCTGAAGCGGGAATTTACCGATTAGTTTTTCTGCATAATCGCCAGGCTGGATTTCAGCTCCGGCCAAAGTCCGGCGGCTGTTCGATGTTTTCATCTAAAAGTTTCTTTTTTTCCTCATTTTCCTTATCATAATTTGTCCATTCGCCGAAACGGAGGCTAACATGCGGAAACATTTGAGTTTATTTCTGGTGTTTTTAGTTTTATTTTTCTTGGTTTCCTGCTCTTCGTCCGGTTCGGCGAACGATTCAGACGCTGTTTCTGATGCTGACAGAGACACGCAGGAACCACCAACCGTCGTCGATGAAGATGCGGACAAAGACGCTGATCCTATCGACGATCCGGACAAAACGCCTGATGCGGATCAGGACAAGGATCAAACTACTCTCCCCGACACGGATTCCAGTCCGGATGCTGATCAGGTTCCTGTTACCGATGCCGACGAAGATGTTGCCTGTCTCGATCTCCGCTACAACGAAAACACGATCAAAACTCCCTTCCCGTTCAAAGATGCAAACGGAAAACCGACTTTCTGTCGCCCAGGCTGCGACACTCCGACAGAAAACGACCCGCAATGCGTCCGCAACATCTGGGATTGGGAAAACTGGGAGGAACAGCAAGCCTATTTGAAAGAGCAGGAGAAAGATCCGAACCAGACAAAAGAACGTTCCTGTTACCCCTGGCCGTGCAAGCTGCCGGACATGCACGCAAAAACAAAAGCTGAACTCAATACTTTTGTCAGCAGTTGCGACCGGTTGCTTACTGTAAATGACTTTTCAGCCAGTATGCTGACAAATTGGTCGCATGGAATGTACGACGGAGTTGCCGGAATGCGCTTCCTGCACAGCAACATGATTGTGGAATATAACCCTGAAAAAGATGAATATACAACTATTGGACAATCCCGTCTGCTCTCTTTTAATGAAAATCGCTATATCACAGAGGTCTACGACAGCTACCCTGGAGAAAATCCAAATACCTTCAAATCTTTTACAGTATCGGTTTTGAGGACAGAAAAAGGATATTTTTATGAACTGATCCGTAATAATCATGAATTTAAAGATACTTTTTTGGCCCGCCGTTTGCAGGAAAGAACTGGGTTCTGTTGCGTTTAACCGGCAACAAAACAGTTTATGCTTCTGTCAAAGACTGGGAGTGGCACGAACTTGCCGGAATCAACAACTATGCCGGAGAAGGCAATATCGTCGGTGATCATCTGACTTTCATCACAAATAACCGCGAGCTTTACTACTGCGATCTGCGCAAATATCCTAAGCACATTGACGAATGCTTTAAACTCAATCGCAAAGATGAGTCCGGCAATGAAGAACTTGGTCACAGTCCTAGAATAGATTTGGAAAACGAATACCGTGTTGTCTACAATGTTTACAGAAAACAGATTTTTGTTGAAGTTGATCTGCATGATTTAAAAAATACGAAATACACTGATTATGAAATAGAAAAAAATAAAGAAACTGCTTGGAGTTGGCAACCAGAAATGCTGCAAGGCAACAAAATTACCTATATGGAAACATTCACTTTGTCAAACGGAGAGGCTGATTCTATCGGCTGTTTCTACCGTTTTGACAAGCAGAAAAGATACTGTCCGGCAGATTCGACATTTGTCACTCACGGAGATGAATTGATGGGGTATAATGTCTTCTGGGGGAAGTGGCATCTGTGGAAAATAACAACAAGTATTCACGCAATAATGCGGGATTGGGAATGTTACTGTAAAGAAAACAATGTTTGTCCGTTGGAACCTGCGACCGAGGAAGAACTGAACCGCAAACCGCCGCTTGCACCGCTGGCATCAAAAACAACTGCCGAAATTATGGCAAAAATCGAGCAGGAAAAAGTTCTACCGAAATTTGACGGAGACGAAGTATACTTCTGCACCATCACAGAGCGTGAACTTCACAATTTCGGCAAAGCAGGTTCTTGCCTGACAGCAGCGCAGATGAACAAGTATCTGAAACAGTTGGATAAAAGCGAACCGCAGCTTAAAGATCTGATCCTTGCTTCCAAAAGACATTGGAAAACCGAGAAAAGTTTTACCAATTTGGTGGCGAACCACAAAAAAATCTGGAACAAATTCCACAGTTGCGACATTCACGAAAGTTTTGTCTGCGAATACGACGAAGAGACGAGCACTTTTGACAGCGACAGCGTGATG
>JAGAAT010000143.1 GCA_017615095.1 bacterium | reverse complement strand
GCGATGATCTCGTTTTCGTCCATCTGCGGAACGGTTTTTGGTTCCTGAGCTTTGTTTTCAGCCATTTTTTCCTCCATTAATCCTCAGCTTTTAAAAAGCGGCGGTATTTTAAGGATTTTTAGAAAGAGTGCAAGAGTTTACAACGGCATTGCTCGGCAACGATCCGAACTAGACAAATATATCTGAAGGCAAGTTTTTGGTTTAGTGTTATTTTTTGTTTTCGATCATGCGGATCGGTTTGGTGGCGAAGAGCCTGATCTTTTCGATGGCGCGTGCTTCGATCTGTCTCACGCGCTCCTTTGAGATGCCGAATTTTTCGCCGATCTCTTCGAGGGTCAGTGTTTCGTCGGCGAGGTAGCGGTTCCAGATAACGAATTTTTCACGCTCGTTAAGTGTGGCGATCGCGTTTTGGAGCTGCGTGCCCATCATCTCGTCGTCGAGTTCCTGGTCGAAATCGGTTTTGTCCTTCAGTTCAAGCAGGTGTTCATTGCTTCCGTCGAGCGTCTGGTCGATCGAGATGTCGTTGTAGGTCGATACTACCTGAAGCGCGTTTATGACCTTATCCGGCGTGACGTCAAGCCTTTTGGCGACCTCGGTGATGAGTTCGTCTTTCGAGATCTCGCTGCCTGTGTCGTAGCTCTGGATATCCTTGATCGTCGCCATCATGTTGAAGAAGAGTTTGCGTTCGTCGCGGCTTTTTCCGAAGCGGACGATGCTCATCTGGCTGATGATGAACTCCTGGATTTTTGCGCGGATCCACCATGTCGCATATGTCGCAAAACGGACGCCTTTGTCGATGTCAAACTTCTGGAGTGCTGTCATAAGCCCGAGATTGCCCTCCTGTATGAGGTCACTTACATCTCGGAAATTCCTGAATTTATAGGCTAAATTTACCACGAGCTTCAGGTTGCTGATGACCAGCCTTTTGGCTGCCTCCTGATCTCCGTACTTCTGGAACTGGTGGAAAAGTTCGATCTCCTCGTCCTGCGAGAGGTCGGGGACGGAGATCACACGCCTGACGTAGGTCCTTACGGTCTCGGGCGATAGGATCGGGATCACCGCCAGCTGCTTGTCTGAATCACTCAATTACTTCTCCTTCTGTTTCTGCTGCCCGGGAATGCTTATGATCTTGTCGCGCAGCTTCTCGTCGGCGCAGTTGTTGTTGAGCCAGATGCCGAACAGCGCCTTTTTGAAGCTGTACCCGGGGATCGTGCCGAGGTGGATCGAGTTGAAAAGTACGTCTACCCCTTTTTTCGGGGTGTAGAGAAAGGTTATCCTGTTGCCTTTTGTCGGTTTTTTGCCTGAATTTTTAAGTAGATCCAGGAAGTTGTTGATCTCGGTCTGAATGGTCGCAAGAAATGCCTCATCGTGGTCGGAGCCGTAGCCGAAGCCGCGTCTCAGCTCGGAAATCAGCTTCCTCATGGTCAGGATGTTCGAGAGCGAGACCAGCTGCAGAGCCATCGGTTCGTCGCTGTTTTTCAGTTTCATGTTGTCGGTTTGCGTGCCGTTGACATAAAGCCCGATCGCGTAGAGTGAAAAGCTTGCGGGAGCGAAAACTTCGCCGTTCCTGAAGGTTATCTCCTTTTTGCCGGCATCGGTGAGAGTGCTCTCAAAGTCGGGGAGCTTTGCCTTTGCCCCGAGGTCCGAAAAAAGAAGGATAACTGCAAAAACAGCTAAAGTTTTCAAAAAGTTATGCATTGACTGCCATTTCCTTTTTCTTGAAGTCGGCAACAAACTGCGCCGCATCTTCGATCCTGACTTCGACCTTTTCGTTTGTCCTGCGGATCTTGATTTCGACGTTTCCGGTCGTAAGCGACTTTGCTCCGAAAATTATCTGGATCGGGTATCCGACGAGGTCTGCATCGTTGAATTTGAAGCCTGCGCGCTCGTCACGGTCGTCTATCACAGCCTCGATCCCGAGTGCCTTGAGCGACTCGTAGAACTTGAAGGCCGCCTCGACGACTTCGGGCTTGTTCATCTGGAGCGGAAGGACTATCGCCTCGTACGGAGCGATCGCCATCGGCCAGATTATGCCGAATTCGTCGTGGTTCTGCTCGATCGCAGCCTGCATCGTCCTGCCGACGCCGATACCGTAGCAGCCCATGACCGCCGGGACGCTTTCGCCGTTTTCCGCGATGAATTCGCAGTGCATCCTTGAGCTGTACTTCGTGCCGAGGAAGAAGACCTGACCGACCTCGATGCCGCGGCACTCTTCCAGTGTTCCCGAGCACTTCGGACATGCTTCGCCGGCTGTTGTGACCCTGAGGTCTGCGACTGCCGCCGGGGTGAAATCGCGCCCGATGACGACGTTTTCAGTGTGGAAGCCGGATTTGTTGGCTCCTGCCGTGAGCGAATCCATCGTCGTGACCGAATAGTCGGCGAGGATCCTGACCTCCTTTTTCAAGCCTACCGGTCCGATGAAGCCGTGCTCCGTGCCGCTGATCTCTTCAAGCGTCGCATCGTCAGCAAGCTCGACCGCGTTTGCGTGGCAGAAAGCCTGAAGTTTTGCTTCGTTGATTTCCAGATCGCCTCTGATAACGACCAGGACCGGTTCGTTGTCTACGATGTAAATCATTGATTTCATTATTTCTTTTGTTGTTTTGCCAAGGAACGCGGCAACCTCTTCGACCGACTTCTGGTTCGGAGTAGAAACATCCTTCATCGGCGGGACGTCGGATGTGTCGCGCACGATTTCCGAATAGCGCGATGTCGCCTTTTCGAGGTTCGCAGCGTAGTCACAGCAGTTGCAGGAGAGGATGGTGTCTTCGCCGGCATCCGCCAGGACCTGGAACTCGTGGCTCATGTCGCCGCCGATAGCTCCGGTCGCTGCATCGACCGGTTTGAATTTAAGACCGCAGCGCCTGAAGATGGCGTTGTAGGCTTCGTACATTTTCCAGTAGTTCTCTTTCGATTTTTCTTCACTGATATCAAAGGAGTAGCCGTCCTTCATTATGAATTCGCGCCCTCTCATAAGACCGAACCTGGGGCGGACTTCATCACGGAACTTGCTCTGGAACTGGTAGAGGTTGTAGGGCAGCTGCTTGTAACTTCTGAGGTTTTTTCTCACCATGTCGGTAATGACCTCCTCGTGGGTCGGACCGAGGCAGAAGTCGCCGCCCTTGCGGTCCTTGATCCTGAGGAGTTCGGGACCGTAGTAGTTCCAGCGGCCGCTCTCCTGCCAGAGCTCTGCGGGCTGCACCGACGGCATCAGGACCTCCTGACAGCCGCGTTTGTTGAGCTCTTCGCGGATTATATCTTCGATTTTACGGATACTTCTGAGGGCAAGCGGAAGGTAGTTGTAGACACCGCTCGCGAGTTTTTGGATCATTCCGGCGCGGTAAAGCAGCCTGTGGCTCTCGATCTGAGCCTCCTTCGGAACCTCTTTCAAGGTCTGGAAAAACATTTGACTGACTTTCATAGTAACTCCAATTACAAAAATAATGCGTAGAAATACATTAAATTTAAGCAAAAACAAGAAAAGAGGGGCAAAATCGCCATATTTGTTCCGTCCGGCGAAAATAATTTGAGAAAAATTTTTTTTACCCGTTGACTTTGAAACTTTTGTCCATATAGAAAAGCGTGTAAGACATGATGCTTCTGGTTGTAAACATCAATGATTACAGTTGGTTGAGATTGGAGGAGTTATGAATAAAGAGAGGGAAGAGGTTCAGAACGGAGCAAAAGGGAGCAACGTTATCGAGCTTGACGAGAGTCTGCTCGACAGCGAAAACGATCTTCAGAAAGCTGCCGATGAACTTGCCGAAGAACACGAAAAGTCGAAAAAATCGAGAAAATTTTTCGGCGGACGCGACCACAGCCACAAAAAGATCGAGGAGCTCGAAAACAAGATAAAGAGCCTGGAGGATCAGCTCAAACAGAAGGATGAGAAGATCGCCGAGCAGGAGAACACGATCCGTCTTATGGTCGCTGAAAACAGGAATCAGAAGAACAGGCTCGAAAACGAGTACAGCTCGAAGATCAAACACGCTGTCGGCGACTTTTTTAAGGATTTTATAACTGTAAACGACGATTTCGACAAGGCTATGGAATATGCCGGAAAGGAGGAGCTGCGTGAGGACGACCCCTTCTTCCAGGGTATCAGGAACATCTTCGAAAAGTTCAAGGCTGTCTGCTCAAGGCACGGTCTGATCGGCTTCAGCAGCCTCGGAGAGAAGTTCGATCCGGCTCTGCATCAGGCTATGAGCATGGTCGATGTGGACGGCAAAGAGCAGAACGAAATCATTGCCGAGTATGTCAAGGGCTACAAGTACCACGACAGGATCCTTCGTCCGGCGATGGTCATAGTTGCAAGCGGAAAGTCTGCTGCAAAGCCTGTCGAGGAGCAGAAAACTGAAAACGAAAGTGAGACTTCGAAAGCCGAACCGGAAGCGGTGGAACAAAACGCGGAGGAACCGGCTGCCGAAGAAGATAAAGGGCTTTAACAACATTATTAATATTAATTTTTGGAGGAAATCATGGGAAAAGTTATCGGTATCGACCTTGGAACGACCAACAGCTGCGTAAGCATCATGGAGGGCGGAGAGCCTAAGGTCATCGCAAATTCCGAAGGTGTCAGAGTCACACCGAGTGTTGTCGCATTCACAGACAAGGGCGAGAGGCTTGTAGGTCAGCTCGCAAAGAGACAGTCCATCACGAACCCGCAGAAGACTCTTTACTCGATCAAGAGGCTTATCGGCAGAAAGTTCGGCGCTAAAGAGGTCGAAAAGATGAGAGCGGTTGTTCCGTTCCAGATCGTTCAGGCTTCAAACGGCGACGCATGGGTAAGGATCGACGACAAGGATTACAGCCCACAGCAGATCTCTGCTATGGTCCTTGCAAAGATGAAGGAGACCGCAGAGGAGTACCTCGGTGAGAAGGTCACGGAGGCTGTCATCACGGTTCCTGCATACTTCAACGATTCTCAGCGTCAGGCAACGAAGGATGCCGGCAAGATCGCAGGTCTCAACGTCCTCAGGATCATAAACGAGCCGACGGCGGCAGCTCTTGCATACGGTATCGACAAGAAGGGCAAAGACATGAAGATCGCCGTTTACGATCTCGGCGGCGGAACTTTCGATATCTCGATCCTCGAGCTCGGTGACGGCGTTTTCGAAGTCCTTTCGACTAACGGCGATACATTCCTCGGCGGTGAGGATTTCGACCAGAGGATCATAGAGTACCTCGTTTCCGAGTTCAAGAAGGATCAGGGGATCGACCTTTCCGGCGACCCGATGGCACTTCAGAGGCTCAAAGAGGCTGCCGAGAAGGCAAAACACGAGCTTTCGTCAACGATGGAGACCATCATCAACCTGCCGTTCATCACTGCTGACGCGACGGGTCCGAAACACCTCAACATCACGATGACAAGGGCTAAACTCGAGAGCATCGTCGAGGATCTTGCAAGAAAGACTCTTGAGCCGTGCAAACAGGTACTTGCTGATGCAAAACTTACGGTAAAGGATATCGACGAGGTCATCATGGTCGGCGGTATGACCCGTATGCCTCTCGTTCAGAAACTGGTCAAGGAGTTCTTCCAGAGAGATCTCCACAAGGGTGTAAACCCGGATGAGGTCGTTGCTATCGGTGCTGCGATCCAGGGCGGTGTCCTGAAGGGCGATGTAAAGGATGTCCTTCTTCTCGACGTTACACCTCTTTCACTCGGTATCGAGACTCTGGGCGGCGTTTTCACGAAGCTTATCCCCAGAAACACCACGATCCCTGCAAAGAAGACAGAGATGTTCTCGACGGCTCAGGACAACCAGCCGGCTGTTCAGGTCAGAGTCTTCCAGGGCGAGAGACCTATGGCGAACGAGAACAAGCTCCTCGGCGAGTTCGAATTGAAGGATATTCCGCCAGCTCCCCGTGGTGTGCCGAAAATCGAGGTCAGCTTCGATATCGATGCGAACGGTATCCTGAACGTCAGTGCAAAGGATCTCGGGACCAACAAGCAGAACACGATCGTCATCAAGGCGGGAAGCGGACTTTCCGATGCCGAGATCGAGAGCATGATCAACGAGGCTGAGAAGAACAAAGAGGAGGACGACAGGAAAAAACGCCTCATCGAAGCAAGAAACAACGCTGATCAGCTGATTTACACGACCGAAAGATCGCTCAAGGAGTTCGGCGACAAGATCTCCGCAGCCGACAAGAGTGCTATCGAAGAGAAGCTTCAGAACCTGAAGAATGCTTCGACGACTGAGGACATCACGACGATCGAGAACGCAGTCAACGAGCTTACCAGCGCGGCTCACAAGCTTGCCGAAGCGGTTTACGGCGGCGCTGCTCAGGCTGGCGCAAACCCGAATCCTGATGCCGGACAGCAGACCGGCGAGTACGACCAGAACAAGGATGACGATGTCGTAGACGCCAACTTCACGGAGAAAAAATAACTCAATCGGTACGGAGATTAGATTTTAATGGCAAATTCAACTGATTTCTACGAGCTGCTCGGTGTCTCCAGGACCGCATCCCCCGACGAATTGAAAAAGGCATACAAAAAGATGGCTTTGAAGTATCACCCTGACCGCAATCCGGGTGACAAGGCGGCGGAGGAGAAGTTCAAGCAGATAAACGAAGCCTATGAAACTCTGAGTAACCCCGAAAAGCGTCAGATTTACGACCAGTACGGTGCAGAGGGTCTGAAGGGCTTCGGCGGAGGTGCCGATGCTCAAGGCTACGGTGATTTCCCGGATCTCCAGAGTATTTTGAACGATATGTTCGAGAGTGCGTTCGGCGGCGGGCGCGGACGCGGAAGGACCCGCAGCCGGACTGCTCCCCAGCAGGGTGCGGATCTGCTTACGAGCGCGACGGTCACCTTCCGTGAGTCCTATACCGGCGTCACGAAGGATATCTCCTTCTCACGTTCTTCGACATGCGAAGTGTGTCACGGCACCGGTGCCGAAGAAGGCAGCTCGAAGAAACAGTGTCCGACCTGCAAAGGCAGCGGTCAGGTCCGTCAGGGCAACAGCTTTTTCTCCATCACCCAGCCGTGTCCTACATGCCACGGTGAGGGCGCGATAATCGAGAAACCCTGCAAAAAGTGCCACGGGACAGGCTTCGTCAAGGATTCTGCCACTATTTCCGTTCAGATCCCGGCCGGTATCGAGGACGGTATGAAGGTCCGCGTCATCGGACAGGGCAACAGCGGTATGAACAACGGACCGCGCGGCAACGTCTACGTCTCGGTCCGTGTAAAACCCGACGACCTCTTTGTCCGAGAGGACGACGATGTCTACATCGAGATCCCGATGACCTACACGCAGGCTGTTCTGGGCGACAAGATCGATGTTCCGACGCTTGACGGATCTGTCACGATGACCATCCCGGCGGGTACTCAGCCCAACACGAAGATGCGGCTCAAGGACAAGGGTTTCCCGGATGTCCAGGGGCGCGGCACACGCGGCTCGGAGTACGTTATCCTGAAGCTCGAAGTCCCGAAAAACATCTCGGACGCCCACCGCGATGCAATAGTCAAACTTAAAGAGTTCGAATCCGAAAACCAGGGTCATCCGGGCATAAAACGTTTCCTGGAAAAGGCTAAAAAGTGGTTCGATTCACTTAAAAATTCCTGATAGTTCCATTTTATGAGTTTCACTGAAAGAAACGAGATCATCTTCGGTCCGGAAGGGGTAGAGCGTCTCAAAAATGCCACTGTCGCGGTCTACGGTCTCGGCGGAGTGGGGGCTGCGGCGGCTGTCAGCCTCGTCAGAAGCGGGGTTGGGCACATCCGCGTCACAGATTTCGACGTTGTCGCCGAATCGAACCTGAACCGTCTGATTTTCGGCTTTGAGAACAATGTCGGCATGAAGAAGACCGACGTCTTTGCGGCGACTGCAAGGGCGGTGAATCCTGATGTCGATATCGTTGTCTCGGGCGATTTCATGCACGGCGACAATGCGTCGTCACTGCTTCACGATGCCGATTTCCACATTGACGCGATCGACAGCCTGAACCCGAAGGTCTGCATGATCGAAGCGCTCCTGGAACAGCGTCAGAGCTTTATTTCTTCGATGGGTACAGGCGGCAAGATCCGCCCTGAAATGCTCGAGATCGCCGACATCTGGAAGACCGACGTATGCCAGCTTGCGAAATTCGTCCGGAAAAGGCTCCGCTCCCGCGGCGTAAAGGCGCATTTCCCTGTCGTCTTCAGCCGTGAGATCGCGGTCGCGCCGGTGGAATCGGATGACGAGGCTGGGCTTGAGCTCGGCAGGACACGCAAAACTCAGGGTTCAACTGTTTTTGTACCGCAGTGCGCGGGGATCATGGCTGCCGGATATGCTGTCAGAAGCCTTCTCGGGCTCGGATAAAATTCAGAAAATCAGTAAAAAACAAGAGCTGTGACCAGTGCCGTCACTATGCCTGCGAAGTCTGCCGAAAGCGCCGCAGGAAGTGCGTGCCGGCTGTTTTTGATCTGGACAGCGCCGAAGTATACCGCCAGAACGTAGAAGGTCGTTTCGGTCGATCCCTGCATCGTTGAGACGAGGAAGGAGAGGAAGGAGTCGGGGTCGCGTTCCACTATTTCGCTCATTATCCCGAAGGCTCCGCTGCCTGAAAGCGGCCGGATCAGCGCCATAGGAAGCGCCTCCGCAGGCATACCGACGAGGCTTGTCAGCGGGTCGAGAGCTGTGACCATGATGTCGAGGGCGCCGCTTGCCCGGAACATCCCGACTGCAACGAAGATCGCGACCATGAAGGGGATTATGCGGACGGCGGTTTCAAAACCCTCCTTTGCACCGGTCACGAGCGATTCATAGAGCTTGACGTCCCGCAGCCAGCCGTAAAGCAGAGCTGCCAGGATTATCGTCGGGATCAGCCAGTCTGAAACCGACTGTACGATGTTTTTGAAGGTAAATTCCGCTGTCGTCTGCGAGATCCGGTAGGCTGCACCGCCGATGAAAATCAGTGAAAAGATGAGCGAGAGGCAGATCTTCGATTTTTTTATCTTTGCGGGTCTGCCGTCGTCCCCGTTTTCAGCCTTTTCGTAGCTGACGCCGGTCAGGACAGCGTCGTAACTTCCTCTCTGCAGGAGCTTTGCCATCGTGATCGCTACAGCGGTCGATACGATCGTCGAAATGAGTGTCGGAAGGAGTATTGCGGCCGGAGACGAGGCTCCTGCGGCTGCGCGGATCGTTATGACACCGAGCGGGAGCAGAGTCACACTCGATGTGTTGATCGCCAGAAAGAGCGCCATCGCGTTTGTCGCCCGCCCCTTCTCGGCGTTCAGGGTGTCGAGCTCCTTCATCGCGTTTATCCCGAACGGCGTTGCAGCGTTCCCCATGCCGAGCATGTTTGCCGAAATATTCATTACCATCGCACCGATGGCAGGGTGGTCGGAAGGGATTTCCGGGAATAGTTTCGACATGACTGGTCTGACCGCTTTAGCGATCGATTTCAGGGCTCCGGCATCCTCGATGACCTTCATTATCCCGAGCCAGAACGCCATTGCGCCGATAAGTCCGATCGCGAGTTTTACGGCACTTTTTGCGCTGTCGAAGAGCGCTGCCGAGAGTTCTCCCGTCGTTCCGCGCCATGCCGCCGCGAGGATGGCGAGCAGGATGATCGAGAACCAGATTATGTTGATAGGTGATGGTTTCTCTTTCACTTTCTTACACACCTCGCAAATGCAAATTGAGTCGGGACGTCGGTCTGGACCGGAGCTACCGACGGGTCTGCAAAATCGAGCTGGAAGTGCATCGAATCGCCTGTGGAGATAGGTGTCGAAGACCAGTATTTCCCGCAGGTCTCGCCGATTTCGTCGATAGAGTAGCAGCCGTTGGGACCGGGTCCCTGCATTATTTCGGCATCAGGGTTCGAGCAGGGGGTGTCGTTCGGATCTTTCTGCCCCTCGGTGGTGCAGCTGATCCTGTTGCACTTCTCGGAGACCCTGCATCTGCCTCCATCCTCGATGTCGTTGTATCCGGCGACCAGCGTCCTGAGCTCGTCAACGGTCGGAAGCCGCCAGTCCGTGTGACCTGCGTAGTCAAGTTCGCGGCAGAAGGTTACGGCATCGGCGAAATTCTTCTGGTTGAGCTTTGAAAAGGGATCGTTCGGATCCTCAGCGTACCACATGATCCCGTTCGAGCCCCTGATCACTGGTTTTCCGTTCTCCTCTCCGGCTGTGTAGCTCACTCCGCTGCCGCCGCAGGAGGCGAGGATCAAAGAGAGAAACGATGCAAATAAGAGTCTTTTCATCTGTAACACCTTGAATTTATTCAATGTTGTCCATGAGCATACCGATCATTATTTTCAAAGCGGTATCGACCGCCTCGAAGCTCGGGAAAAATTTGTTCGAGTGCAGCGGCTGAGGTTCGGCGCCCGGTCTGCGTGTCCCGAGCCAGAAGATGATCCCGCTCCAGCGCTTCGTGAAATATCCGAAATCTTCGCCGACAAGGTCTCCCTTTTTGTAGATGCAGCGGATGCCGTTCTTTTCTGCGATTTTTTGTAACTTTCTGAAAAGGTTCGGTGAATTTTCCACTTCGATGTATTCGCCCAGCACCGTGAGTTTCGATGTGCAGCCGTAGCTTCCGGCACACTTTTCTGCGGTTTGTCTGACGAGTTCGGTGCCCTCCTGCATCGTTTCGGACGAGAACGAGCGGAGCGTCCCTTCGATTTTCGAGTAATCAGAAGTGACGTTTCTGGCGCTTCCCGAGGTCAGCTTGCCGAAGTGGGCGTGGAAGATGTTCGTCGGGTTCAGATTTTTGTGAATCACATGCTCGATCGTGCAGAGGAAGTCCGCCGCCGCTGCCAGTGCGTCGTGACCGCGTTCCGGGAACGCCGCGTGACCGCTTTTGCCGAAAAACTCAAGATCGACTTCACGGGGGATCGCAAAAAGAACATTGTCGTTCGAGGCGATCTCTCCGACTTCAAAGTCGTCGCTGACGTGGAGCGCGTGCGCTGATTCGATTTCATAGCCGTCGAATACGCCGCTTTCGATCATTTTACGTGCGCCGCCTGCACCCTCTTCGCCGGGCTGAAAGACGAAAATGATATTCTTTTCCGGCAGGTTTTCAGCAGTGAATGCAAGCAGACCGCAAAGCACCGTCATGTGGATATCGTGACCGCAGGCGTGCATGATTCCCTCGTTTTTCGATACGATCTCGTGAGTCGGATCTTCTGTCACGACCAGGGCGTCCATATCGGCACGGAAGAGCTTGAAGGGCTTGTCGCCGCCGTTGCGGTATTCGATCACTATCGAAGTCAGGAAGGGGCGGAAAACCTTGAAAAAGGACTCTTTGCCCTTCGAGACTGATTTGAAGAAATCCATAATTATTTCCGATGTATGGACCTCGTTGAAGGACCTTTCTGGCGACTCGTGGAGCCGCTTTCTGAGATCTCTGAGCTTTTCGGTATCCATCTTTATTCTCCGTTTTTCTCCTCCAGAAGTACCTGGACCGCCTTTTCAAGCTGCGGATCCTCGCCGCCGATCATCTGCGGAGGCGTGAAGGGAACGACGTAATCCGGGATGAGCTCGTTGTTTTCGAGATATCTGCCTGTCGTGTCATGGATCCCGATCTGCGGGATGCCGAAGTAGATGCTCTCGTCGATGAGCCTCGGCCACCATACCGCGGTCGCAGTTCCCGCAACGGGCATACCGACGATCTTGCCGAGCCCGAGGGTGCGGTAGGTGTAGGGGAAGAGGTGTGCGTCGCTGTAGTTGCCCTCGCTGACGATGAGGATCGATTTTTTGGTCCACTGCTTCTGCGGGTCGCCGCCGAAGTTCCTGACTCCGCGGTGGCTGTAGGTCGTGTAGCTCTTTCCGCTGAAGAGGACCGCCAGGTCGTCGTGGAGCCAGCCGCCGCCGTTGAAACGCGTGTCGATGACTATGCCCTCGGTCTCGTTGAACCTTCCCATGATCTGGTCGAAGATCGTCTTGAAGCTTGCGCCGTCCATCCCGCGGATGTGGACGTATCCGAGTCTGCCGCCGGAGAGCTTTTCAACTCTTTCGCGGTTGCGTTTGACCCATCTGTCGTAGAGCAGGTCGTATTCGCCGCGGTAGCTTGTCGGCTTGACGATCTCGTCCCAGCGCTTGAAGTTGGCAGTGTCGAGGAGCGAGATCCTGACGCGCCTGCCTGCCTTGCGGTTGAGAAGCTTGTCGATATTTTCGGCGTTTGTGGGCTCTCCGTCGATCTTTTCGATGTAAGTTCCGGGTTTTATTTGTGTTTTGGCTATATCGAGCGGACCGTTCTCGATTATTTCTTCTATTTTCAGACCTCTGTGGTCAGTCGAATAGAAGATCCCGAGCCTGCCGGTGGAATCAGCCATCGGAGCCATGTGGATGTATCCGCTGCCCGTATGGGATGCGTTGAGCTCGCCCAGAAGCTCGGAGAGGAGCTCTGTGAAGTCGTAGTTGTTGTTGATGTACGGGATGAATTTCGCGTAGGCGTCGCGGTACTTCGGCCAGTCGACTCCGTGAAGATCCTTGTCGTAGAACTTGTCGTTGATGGTTTTCCAGACGTAGTCGAGAAGGTATCTGTATTCGTCGCTCTTGCTGACCGAAAATTCTGCTGCCGGAGTGATCGGTTTCTGCGTTTTGTCGGCAAGCGTGATTTTGTATGAAGCCTCGTTCGCCAGGGCGAAAAGAGCCGTGTTTGCCGAGTCAAGCGTCAGGGTGAATTCCGGGTCGTCCCAGAAGGAGAGATTGTATGGGTGCGGGATCGCCGTAACGGGTTTCTCCTTCTTTTCACGCAGAGCGATCGACGCGATCCTGAAGGTGTTCGGTTCGAAGCTCATAAAGTAGAGCGTTTCGCCGTCCTTCGACGGTGCGATTTCGACATACCTGGAGGGTGCGAGCGAAAGCTTGACGATCCTCTCCTCGGTGCCGTTCTTTTCGAATTCGACACGTTCCGGCTTTTTGAGGGGATTTTTCGGCTCATCGGCCTTCGGTTTTAAAGCCGCTTTTTCTGCCTCCTTCGCCTTCTTTCTGCTCTCGAGCTTCTTCTCTATCGCGATTTCGTCGGCGCTCTTCCTGTAGTTGTCGAGCCCCTTTTTGTTGAGGAAAAATGCGTAGATCTCACCGCCTGAGAGCCATGCGATATACTCGCCGTTCCCGCTCCACTTCGGTGCGGAATCCTCGGCTCCGGTGTTGGTGACATTGGTGATCTCACCGCTTTCGATGTCGATTATGCCGAGATCGCCAGCCCAGCGTCCGTGACCGTTGAAGATCACCGCTATCCTCGAGCTGTCGGGAGCCCATGAATACTGCTGGTCGCCGTCTATGTACGAGATATTCCGGTCTGCCGGAAGAAGGCTCTTGTGAAGGTTTTTGACGACGTCGTAATATCTGAGCTCGGTACGTTCGGAAAGGTACGCGATCTTCTTGCCGTCCGGTGAATAGTATGCCTGGAATGTGTTGGAATCATTTGCGATCATCTCTTTTTCCCTGATCTCTGTCGCAAATGCGAAGCCCGGGTCTGTATCTTCATTGACCGACGCTTCGTAGACGTTCCAGCTGCCGTTCCTGAAAGATGAGTAGAGCAGCTTCCCGCCGTCCGGATGGAAGTTTACCCATCTCTCCTCGTTCGGCGTGTTCGTCACTCTCCTGGTCGTGCCCGATTCTATATCGACGACGTAGACCTCGCCGCGGAGAACGATCGCTGCCTCGCTTCCGTCGGGGCTTATCGAAATATCCTTCTGCCCTGAAAGCATACCGCGGATCTCGCTGGTCTTGCGCTCTACCGTCGAATAGATGTTGAGCTTTTTCGGTTCTCCGCCCGCCTTCTGGGTGTAGATTTCGCCGTCCCATGTGTAGCAGAGGATCCCGTTTCCGCTTCTCGAAAGGAACCTGACCGGATGGGTGTCGAACTTCGATATCTGCTCCTTCTGACCGGCACTGTCGCGCTTCCAGACGTTGAAAGAGCCGCTCTCCTCGCTGAGATAGTAGATGTCACCGTTTTCGCCGAAAACAGGATTGCGCTCCTCGCCCTTGAAGTCGCTGAGCTTGGTGAATTTCTTCGATTCAGGCTCATACTGCCAGATGTCGCGGGTGATCCCCGAGGTGTGGTGTTTGCGCCACTCGTCCTCGTAACCCTTGTTGTCGTGGTATATGAACTTTGAGCCGTCACGGCTGATCTTCAGCGACAGAACGGGGACAGTCAGTTCAAGATTTTCGTTGCCTCCATCGACTGAAACCGAGTAGAGCTGAGGCATCCTGCGGCTCGGAAATACGGAGCTCTCCTTTGAACCGATCCTTGGTGAAGAGAAGTAAATCTTTGAATTATCGGGAGAAAACGCCATCGGAGTATCGTTCGCCGAGTGGTATGTCAGCCTTTTTGCCTCACCGCCGTCGCGTGAGATCGTAAATATATCGTGGTTGCCGAAGCGGTTGCTCGTGAAGGCGAGCGTTTTGCCGTCGTTCGACCAGACCGGAGACGATTCGTAGGTGGCAGAGGATGTGATCGGATGCGCGAAGCCTCCCTCCGACGGGACGATGTAGATATCACCCATGAAGGCGAAGGCGATCTCGCTTCCGTCCGGCGATATCGCGGGGTACCTGAGCCAGCTCAGCCTGTTGGTTTCGCTTTCGGGCTCTGCGTTGATAGTGATGTTTTTTGTGCCGGCGACTATCTTTTCCTGACTTTTGGCAGGGCTTTCAGTCCTGTTTTTTTGAAATAGACCGGACCACTCGACTTTGTCGCACGAAACAACCAATGCGGGTAAAAGAATAAATAAAATCAAAAACTTTCTCATCTCTTCTCCTCTAACTCAAGAAAAACTGCCTGATTATCCACATAAAAGAGGTTTTAATCAATGAAAATTTAAGATCTCCTGAAACCCCGATCCCCTTGTTTTGTGAAACTGTGCGCTGATCAGTGTTACGGACGCGACGGACTTTTTAATGTTCGTAATACCGTAATTGCGTAATTTTGTAATTACGTAATTATAATAAAAAATTGATTTTAATTTCCTTCTACTTAAAATATTTAGGTCTATTAATTTTTATGTTAATTTCTGGGTGATAATGAATGAAAATCGGAAATTTTGGCTATTATTGGCTTGACACGTGGATTTTGGCAAATGTTATTCAACTAGCGACACAGGATTTCTGCATACGTTATCTTGGCAGAAGTAATGATCCGTGTGGTCGTCAGCATGATCAGATGACACAAGCTGCGCGGTCCGTACCGGCAAATATTGCCGAAGGGAATTCCAGACATACCACATCGAGAGAAACTGAAATGAAGCTTTTTGATGTCGCCCGTGCCAGTCTTGCCGAGCTTACGAACGACTATATCAATTGGCTTCTGCATAATGAAAGCACGCCGTGGTCGGTACAGTCGGAAGAATATAAGGAAATCTGTAAAATTTATCTTGAATCACCGACTTATAAAAATGATGTCCAGCATTTGAGCGGTATTCACATATTGGCTCAAAAACACAAATTCGATAAGTGGCTGAGTTCAAATGATTCTACAGTAGAGGCTAACTGCCTGATTATTCTCTGCAATCGTCTGATACTGATGCTGCGCAATCAAATTTCGAACCAGCTTGAAAAATTCAAAGAAGAAGGAGGTTTTACCGAGGCTTTGACAGCCGCACGTCTTACCCATCGAACAGAACAAAGTAAAGATGCAAATGCTCCAATGTGTCCGAAGTGCGGAAAACCGATGATAAAGCGCGTTGCAAAAAAGGGAAAGAACTCAGGAAAAGAATTTTGGAGTTGTTCCGGGTATCCTAATTGCAACGGAACAAGAGATCTCGAATAAGTGAATTTTTCTTTGAAGTTTATAATGGAAAGTGAAATAGTAAAAGTTCAACAGAAATCACAAACAATCAAAGATGGGAAATATACCGAACAAGTCCTTGTAGATTACACAAAAATTGAAAATCTGATCTTCAATGTTCGCGGTGTTCAAGTCATGCTTGACAGAGATCTGGCGCAACTATACGGCGTTTCTACAGGCAGGTTGAACGAACAGGTAAAACGTAACATAGAACGTTTCCCCAAAGATTTTATGTTTCAACTTACAGCTGAAGAAGCGTTTGCATCAAGGTCGCAAATTGCGACCTTGAAAAACTGTGAAGATGCTTTAGAATCACAAAGTGTGACGTTAAACGTGAAACGAGGCCAAAACGTCAAGTACAGGCCCTTTGCCTTTACTGAAAACGGCATTGCAATGCTCAGTGGCATACTACGTTCGCCCACAGCCATAAATGTAAATATTCACATTATGCGGGCATTCACTTCCATGCGACATTTTGTTGCAGCTAATGCACAAGTGTTCCATCGATTGGAGGTGATAGAACACCATCAGCTTGAACTTTCCACCCATCTGTCAGATACAGACCGCAAATTAGATGAAGTTTTTCGGCGGTTAGACAAAGAAGCTTTCTTTCCGAATCAAGGCATCTTCTACGACGGGCATATATTTGACGCTTACCGTTTTGTGAGTGACCTGGTACGCTCCGCAAAATGCCGGATTGTATTGTTTGACAATTATATTGATGATACGGTACTGACGTTGCTTGACAAACGGGACAAATGCGTATCGGCAACCATTTTCACCAGGTCCATCCCGCAACAGTTGGCACTTGATATTGTAAAGCATAATGCCCAATATGCTCCTATCGGGGTTAAAACATTAAACAATGTCCATGACCGTTTCCTTTGCATTGACGATACGGTTTATCACATCGGAGCCTCGCTCAAAGATCTTGGCAAAAAGCTCTTCGCCTTCTCCCGGATGGAACTCCCCGCCGCGGAGCTGGTGGAGATGGGTGTGCGGGGGTGAAAGCAAAAATAGACAGAGAATCAAAGGCTTAGGCGGGCGAATGAGACCGCAAAAGAAACTATAGAACGTAAAATAACAAGTATGTTTTATTCAGCAGGAGTATCGTTGTTTTGGACGAGGCGCACGGATAGCCCGACGCACCTATTGTAGAAGTTGACCATGAACACATCGTATTTATGGAATCTGAGGCTCCAAGCCTTGGCTGAATCGTTGGGCGTGGACGACCAATATTCTCCTTCGTAGCCCGCGGTGTTCACGCTTCCATCGCAAGTGCGTGAGCCCGCAGCGGGCAGGACAATTGAATTTCCGTTGGGTCCGGTCACCCTGTATCCGCTACCCGTCCATGTCCATCGGCATGAGTTCTTCAATTCTTCCAATTGCTCCTTGCTGGGCAAATTGCTGCCAAATGAGCGGACTGCGGCAGCATAGTCGTAAAAACCACTTTCGTTCTTGTCTTTCCACAATGTGCCGCTTGGTAAGCCGAGGTCAACAAATTCTTTAAGAGCAGCTATCCTTTGCCTTTCCCGTTCTGCTCTTTCCTGTTCTACTCTTTCCTGTTCTACTCTTTCCCGTTCTACTCTTTCCCGTTCTATTCTTTCCTGTTCTGCTTTTTCTTGTTGAATTGTCTGATAATCTTTGCCGTCTGTAACCAACAACACAATACCGATTCTTCTCTCGCGGGTCATGTATTCGCCGTTACCCAAATAATTGTTGGCTCGCATCAACGACAACTCCTCATTTGTGGGAATGCGCCAGTTGTTGTAACCGTACTGCGCCTGCGCATTTATCTGGCTGATCACAGATGTTGGCTCTGCCTGAAACGTTCCAAGTTCGTTGGGAAAAATTTTCAGGTAACCATACAACACCTCCACCGTAGTGCGCTTTCTCGGCATTGCCGAGGACGGTGGTGTCGCCTGCACCGTTGCTCCCGGGGTCATGGCTATCTTGCCAGCCAGTTTCTGCGCCACACTTTGCATGCTGGCCCTATAGGACGAAGTGGCGAATGTAGCTCCCTCTGTGGCAGATATGGTGCCAGTTTCCACATTGATGACACGGGCATCCACCTGGTATTGGCCGAAAACAATATTAATGTCACCCACCACAATTTTGGACACATTCAAAATCTGTCCCACACGCACCATTTGCGACTGTGTCATCCGTGAACGTTGGAACCCCTGTTCCTCAATCACCTTGTCGATTTGTGTGCGCTCCACCATGGTGTATCCCGCAGGTCGGAAATAAGTGATGAAAATGGCGGAAATTCCGTCAACATCAGATTGCGAGACACCGACTCCGGCTTTGAACTCCAAGACTGCACAACGCTGCGCCTGCAATGAAAATGTCATTGCAATCATCAAAACAAAAAACAAAAGATTCTTCATCTCAAAATATTTTAAATATTGATAATTAACATTTTGCCTCTAACTATTGAGCTGGAAACTGTTGTTCCGTTAGGGCATAAAGAAAGGCGCAAATCCTTTCAAAACAGCCGCTTATTTTTTCGGATGGTGTCTGGAATACCTTTGAGCAAATAAGTGTGAAAAAGATTCACGCCAACGCGTGAACTTTCGCTTCCTAATTCTCGCTCAAAAGATAAATGTTTTCCAGACGTTTACCGAAAGAGAACAAGAGCGTCAGCTCGTAATATGTTATTTCTGTTTATGTTTTACATATCCGTTTATGTTTCAAACCATGCTGCAAATGTACAAAGAAAATGGAATGCCTCCGACGGTTTGCCGTAAAAAACTTTCCAACAACAAAAAATCACGGTGAATATGCATCTTATAAATTTTAGACTGCAAAAATAATCATTTTTTGCTTAAAATATAATATTTACACAAAATAAATTGTTTTCATTATACTTGATATATAGAAATTGATATAATAAGGAGCAATTTGTCCATTAATATTTTCAATAACAATTTTGAACCAAAAAGGTATGTGGATTTATAATTTAAGTTTACTATATTGTTTATCAATTTGTTAATGCTTAATTATAGATTAAGCAGATTCAAACCTGTTAAAAAAAAAGAGCCGCTTTGTTGCAAGCGGCCCTATCAGTGGAGAATACGGGACTCGAACCCGTTACCTTTTGATTGCGAACCAAATGTTCTACCAGATGAACTAATTCCCCATCATGTTTATTTTATTGCAGGGGGCCTGCCGCTACAAGGCGTTTCCCCTCTTCGTTGTCAGTGAAGTTTTCAAAGTTCTTTACAAAGGACTGCGCCAGCTCCATCGCCTTGCGGTCGTACTCGGCTTTGTCCTCCCAGGTGTTACGAGGATTCAGAATGGATGTCTCGATGCCGGGCATCGCCTTCGGAATCCAAAGGCCGAAGGGCTGCACCTTCTCAAAATCGCATTTTTCAATCTCCCCGTTGTGGATGGCCTTGATGATGGCGCGGGTGATGGAGAGGCTCATGCGCTTGCCGACGCCGTAAGGGCCGCCGGACCAGCCGGTGTTGATCAGGTAGGCGTGGCTCCCGTGCGCTTTCATCTTTTCCGTGAGCCGCTGCGCATACACAGTGGGGTGCAGCAGCAGGAACGGTGCGCCGAAAGCGGAGGAGAAGGTGGGTTGCGGCTCCTTGACCCCGCGCTCAGTACCGGCCAGCTTGGCCGTATAGCCGCTCAGGAAATAATACATGGTCTGGTCTTCCGTCAGGCGGGCCACCGGCGGCAGGATGCCGAAAGCGTCCGCAGTCAGGAAGATGATGGTCTTGGGATGCGTGCCCTTGGAAACCGGCTTCACAATGTTGTTGATGTGATAGATTGGGTAGGAGACACGGGTGTTTTCGGTCTTGCTGTCGTCATCGAAGTCGGGCTCGCCCTTTTCGTTGACCACCACATTCTCCAGCAGGGCGTCTCTGCGGATGGCCGCATAGATGTCAGGCTCCTGCTCCTGGCTCAGGTGG